>JBFXGQ010000018.1:0-19719 GCA_050177915.1 Pseudodonghicola sp.
CGGATGTTCAGCATAACACAGTTTAACAAAAGATTAACTAAGATTAACAAACCTCTCCTCGGATGTGATACCTCTTGTCTACATGTGATCGTCTCCCACGTGCCTGCTGACCCGCCGGGTGGCGGCGGTGCGGGGGGAGGGCGAGAATGAGGGATGGAGCCTGAGGATGACGGCAACGATCGTGCCAATAGGGTTGAGCGGAAATCTGCTCGAAATCTTTGAAGTCATTGAAAGAAATTACACTATCCCCGCGATCCTGGATGACAATCCGGATCTCCACGGTACCTCTTTCGAGGGGGTTCCGGTGCTGCCGCTGAGCCGGCGCGTCGACTTCCCCGCGGCGCAGTTCATCTGCCTGATCGGGTCCGAGCGTAGCTTCCGCGTCCGGAAACGGATCGTTTCCAGTTTGGGACTTTCGCGAGAGCGGTTTGCGACCGTCCTCCATCCTTCGGCGCAGCTGTCGCGCTTTGCCCGGCTTGGTGCGGGCGTGGGGCTCTACCCCGGGGTGACGGTCACCTCGAACGCGCGGATCGGCGATCACGTTCTGATCCTGCCGCAGTCGATCGTGCATCACGACGTGACCATCGGGGACTGTTCGCTGATCGGGGCGGGGGTGATCCTGGCCGGCGGCGTCGCGGTGGGCGACAGCTGTTATATCGGCAGCGGCGCGGCGGTGCGCAACGGCGTCGCCATCGGTGACGGCGCGCTGGTCGGCATGGGGGCGGTGGTCACCCGCGATGTGGCGCCGGGGGCGGTGGTGGCCGGCAACCCGGCCAGGCCGCTCGCCCCCAAGGGGGGCTGAGCGGCGGGGTCCGTCAACCTGCGCGCAGGCTGACGGGTTCGGGGCGGCGCGCCAGCGACAGCGCGTGGCGCAGCGCGTCCATGACCTGATCCTGTTCGGCCTCGGTCATCTGGGCGTAGAGCGGCAGCAGCACGCAGTGATCGCGCGCGACCTCGGAACGGGCCAGCGGGAAGGGCAGTGGCACATCGGCCTGCGCCACCTCCTGATGCATGTTCATGATGCCGCGCCGGGTCGCCACCCCCAGATCCAGCATCGCCTGCATCAGTCGGCGCTGGTCGATATCCCGGTCCAGCCGCAGACAGTAGCTTTGCCAGTTCGACCGCGCCCAGGACGGCTCAAGCGGTGCGGTGACGCCGTCGAGATCGGCCAGCATGGCGTGATAGCGGCGCGCCAGCGCCCGGCGCCGGGCGATCACCTCGGGCAGGCGGTCGAGCTGGTGCAGCCCCACCGCCGCCTGGATGTCGGTCATCCGGTAATTGTAGCCGCGCACCGGGTAATCCTCGAAGATCACCTTCGGGCTGCCGTGCCGCGCGGTGTCGGACACCGACATGCCGTGCTGCCGCCACAGCCGGAACCTGGCGTCATGCTCCGGGTTGTCGGTGGTCAGCATGCCGCCCTCGCCGGTGGTCAGCACCTTGCGCGGGTGGAAGGAGAAGCAGACCACATCCCCCATCGGCCGGCCGATCTGCTGCCAGCGCCCGCCGATCTCGATCTCGGAACCGATGCCGCAGGCGGCATCCTCGACCACCGGCAACCCGAGACTGCGGGCGATCTCAAGCACCGCCGCCATGTCGCAGGGCATGCCCATCTGATGGACGCAGAGAATGGCCGAGGTGCGCCGCGTCACCGCCATGGCGATGTTGCGCGGGTCGATGTTATAGCCGTCGGGCTCGATATCGACAAAGACCGGCATGGCGCCGCACTGGCGGATCGCATTGGCGCCGGCGATGAAGCTGTGGCTGACGGTGATGACCTCGCTGCCCGGGCCGACGCCGACCGCCAGCAGCGCCAGATGCAGCGCGGTGGTGCAATTGGAGACCGCGCAGGCATGCGCGGCCCCGGTGATGTCGCAGAAGGCGGCCTCGAACCGCGCCACCTGCGGTCCCTGGGACACCCAGCCCGACAGCACGGCGTCGCGCGCCGCATTTGCCTCGGCCTCTCCCAGCAGGGGTTTGGCGATGGGGATCATTCGGCGGCCTCCGGCACCCGGGCACCGGCGTGTTCGCTCTGCCACCAGTCGATCAGCTCGCGCAGCCCTTCGCGCGGCGAGATGGCCGAGCGGAAGCCCAGCTCGCGCGAGGCGGCGGTGCAGCAGGCCAGACGGCGCGGCACCGGGTTGACCGCACGCTCGGGCGCGTGTTCCGGCACCAGATCGGGGCGGCCCATCTCTTCGGTCAGCAGCCGCGCCAGATCCAGCAGCGAGGTCTCGGTGCCGCTGCCGACGTTGTAGACCACATCCTGCATCTGCGCCTTGGCGGCGAGGATATTGGCCCGCGCAACGTCGCGTACATGCACCATGTCCATGGTCTGCAGGCCGTCGCCGAAGATGATCGGCGGCAGGCCGGCGGCGATGCGCTCCATCCAGCGCACCATCACCTCGGTATATTTGCCGTGGATATCCATCCGCGGCCCGTAGACGTTGAAATAGCGCAGCGCGATGTAATCCAGCCCGTACATGTCGTTGAACGACCGCAGCAGCCCTTCGCCGAAGCTCTTGGCGGCACCGTAGAGGGTGCGGTTGTCATAGGGCGGATCGCTTTCCGGCGTCGGGAAATGCGGCGCCAGACCGTAGATCGAGGCCGAGGAGGCCATCACCACCTTGCCCACCTTGTGGCGGACGCAGCTTTGCAGCAGGTCATAGGTCGCCTGCACCATCACCGACATCGCCTCGTCCGGCTCGGCCGCGCAATGGGTGATCCTGAGCGCGGCCTGATGGAACACCGTGTCGCTGCCGGCGACCAGATCCTCCATCAGCGCGCGGTCGCGGATGTCGCCCTCGACCAGCTGCACCAGCCCGCTTTGCATCGCGGTGGCCAGGTTCTCGGGGCGGCCGCGCACCATATTGTCGATGATGACGATCTCGGCGCAGTCCTCCTGCACCAGAAGATCGGCGATATGGGAGCCGACAAAGCCGCTGCCCCCGGTGATCAGCACGCGCTTGCCGCGCAGAGCGTTGGAAAGGGTCATAGCGCAAGTTCCTCCTTGTTGGTCCGGCTTTCGGTGGTGCGCTCGGCCAGTGCGTTGACGGCAGCGATCACCTGCGCGGTCTCCTGCGGGGTGAGTTCCGGGAACATCGGCAGCGACAGGGTGCGCCGGGCGTAGGCCTCGGTCACCGGCAGGCTGCCCGGGCCATAGCCCAGATGGGCGAAGGCCGGTTGCAGATGCACCGGGCGCGGATAGTGGCTGTTGGTGGCGACGCCGGCCTCGGTCAGGCCGGCCCGGAAGGCATCGCGGTCCTCGGGGCAGATCGCGTAGACGTGGCAGACGTGATCCGCCCCGAAGGGGCCGGCCGCACGGGCGAGGGACGGCGAAAGTGCTGCGTCATAGGCATTCGCCACCCGTCTGCGGCCGGCGTTCCAGTGATCGAGATGGGGCAGCTTGACGCCGAGCACCGCCCCCTGAATGGCATCCATGCGGAAGTTGTAGCCCTTGATCTGGTGCAGATAGCGTTCGCTCTGCCCCCAGTCGCGCAGCTGCCGCAGCTTGCGCGCCAGCTCGGGGTCGTCGGTGACCACCGCGCCGCCTTCGCCCGCCGCGCCCAGGTTCTTGCCGGGGTAGAAGCTGAAGCAGCCGAGATCGCCGAAGGCGCCGGCCCGCTTGCCGCGCTCGGCGCCATGGGCCTGCGCGGCATCCTCGATCACCGTCAGCCCATGGGCGCGGGCCACCTCGAGGATCGCGGCCATGTCGGCGAGCCGGCCGTGCAGGTGCACCGGCATCACCGCCTTGGTCCGCGACGTGATCGCCGGGGCGATCGCCGCGGGGTCCATGTTCAGCGTCACCGGGTCGACATCGACCAGCACCGGCCGCGCGCCGGTCTCGACGACCGCGGCGACGGTGGCGACGAAGGTATTGGCGACGGTGATCACCTCGTCGCCGGGCCCGATGCCGGCGGCCAGCAGCGCCAGCTGCAGCGCCGAGGTGCCGGTGTTCACCGCCACCGCGTGTTCGGTGCCGCAATAGGCCGCGAAGGCCTGTTCGAACCGTTCGACCGGTTCGCCCAGCACGTAGTTGCAGCCGCGCAGCGTGGTCAGCACGGCCTCCTCCAGATCGCAGGCGATGCCGGCATATTGCCGTTTGAGGCTGAGAAAGGGGATCATGATGCCACCTTCAGATTGACAAGATCGACAGGCCGGCCGCGCATCTTGGTCGAGCGCGAGGCGGCATCCAGCATTTCGACCACGCGCAATCCGTTGCGCCCGTCGGTCAGCGGCGTGCCGCCGGTTTCGATGCAGCGGACGAATTCCTCCGCCTCGGTCAGCAGCGCCTCCTTGGTCGAGAGCGCCGGCGCCAGCATGTCGCCCAGCCGGTAGGAGATCAGATGTTCGTAGCTGCCCGGTTTCGGGGTGGCGCCGCGGTCGTAGATCTTGACCTTCTCGGTGGGCTCGATGTCGTCGTAGATCACCATCTTGCGGCTGCCGCCGATCAGGGTCTGGCGGATCTTCACCGGCGCCAGCCAGTTGACGTTCAGATGCGCCATCGCCCCGCAGTCGTAATAGACGGTCAGATGCGCCATGTTCTCGGGGCTGTCGTCGAGAAACCCCGCCGCGCTGGCCGAGATCGCGGTGGGCCGCGACCGGAACAGGTGGTCCATGATGGCGAAGTCGTGCACCGCCAGATCCCAGATCACGTTCACGTCGCGCTGGAACAGGCCCAGGTTCACCCGGGTCGAGTCGTAATAGTAGATTTCGCCCAGCTCTCCCGCCTCGATCAGCCGCGAGATGGTCTGGATCGCGCCGGTATAGATGAAGGTGTGATCGACCATCAGGACCAGCCCGCGGGCCATCGCCTCTTCGACCAGATTCTGCGCGTGGCGCACGCTGTCGGCCATCGGCTTTTCGACCAGCGTGTGCTTGTTCGCCTTCAGCGCCGCCATCGCCAGCGGGTAATGGGTGTGCACCGGGGTGGCGATCATCACCGCGTCGATCTTGGGATCGTGGATCATCTCAAGGATATCCGTGGTCAGCCGGGCCGAGGGGTGGCGCTGGGACGCCCGCGCCAGCGCCGCCTCGGACATATCCGCGATCATCTCCACCCGGGCGCCGTCGCATTCGGAAACGGCGCGCGCCACGTTGGGACCCCAATAGCCGTATCCGGCAATACCGATGTTGATCATGACAGGCCTGCGATGTTGTGGTGGATGGAGGCGCCGGTCCCGGTCGGGGAGGCGGCGGACGAGGCGGGGCGGTTGCGGGTGTTGCCGGTGATGCGCGCGGGCACGCCGGTGGCGATGGCGAAATCGGGGATGTCGCGGGTCACCACCGCGCCGGCGCCGATCAGGGCGCCCGCGCCGATGCGCACCCCGGCGAGGATGGTGGCATTCGACCCCAGCGCGGCGCCGCGGCCGACATGGACGCCTTCGCAGGTCCAGTCCTCGGCGCCTTTCAGGCTGCCGTCGGCGTTGATGCTGGCCGGGTAGCGGTCATTGGTGAACATCACCCCGTGACCGACGAAGACGCCGTCTTCGAGGGTGACGCCCTCGCAGAGGAAACTGTGCGAGGAAATCTTGCAGTTGGCGCCGATGGTGCAGCCGCTCTGAATTTCGACGAAGGGGCCGATACGGCTGCCGGATCCGATCCGGCAGCCGTACAGGTTCACAAGGTCTTTCTGAAAAATCTTAGCATCGGGAGCGATGTCACAATTCATCACTGGCAATATCTTACCCTCCGAATTCGGCCGGTGCGGAAGCGTGATTTCCGCGGGTCGCGGCAGGAACAATGGGAAAAGCTTAGGCGCCATCAGGGCTTGGCAAAACGCGCCAATCCGGCAGTCGCGATCATTCGAACGCGGGTGCCGGGGGGCGGCGGGCATAGACTTTCGGTCAGTCCGGGCGCGCGATTGGCGGACCCCCGGTCAAAGGGGGGGCGCCGGGTTGCGCCCTTCGCGCCGGCCGCCGGGCCGATCGCGGGAGCAGGTCGCAGCCGAACATAGAGGCCGGAAATCGAGGCCGGAAATCCAGGCCAGTAATCGAGGCTGAAAAAGGTGCGGGAAAAGAAAACCGGCCGGCGGAGGGATCCGTCGGCCGGGAGTAGATGGTGGCCCGGGCCGTTGCGCCGGGTTGGGCGCGGGGCCGGGCCGAGGCTCAGATCAGCGGCACGTCCGAGGTCGCGTCGAAGCCGAAGATCTGGCCGGCGTCGACCCCGAAGTAGCCGACGTTTTCCGCCACATGCCAGACCTCGGCATTGGCCGAGGTCTCCTCGGCGATCCGCATGGTCGCGATGCCGTTCTCGATGCTGGAAACCTCCACCGTCGCCGGATCGGCGCCGTTGCGGGTCTGCATGTCGGCCAGGAACACGAAGCTGTCCGCGGTCCTGCCGATGCCCAGGTCGATCTCGGTGTCCTGATGGGTCACCGTGGCGCCGGTCACATCGGCCAGCAGGTCGCCGCTGCCCTGCTCGATGGCGATCCAGTCGAGCGCCTCGTTCTTCAGGTCGGTGCCCTTGTTGGCCTCCTGCGTCACCAGCGACACCGTGAAACCGTCCTTGTCCACGTTGTCGATCCGGTCGGTCAGCGCGGTCTTGTTGCGATAGCTGGTGGCCTGGCTCAGCACCACCGGGCTGTCGCCGAAGGCATCGGTGTCGAAGGAGACCGACACCGCCTGCTCGTCCGCCATGAGCGAGCCGGCCGAGATGGTGGTGCCGTCCGCCAGCGTGTGAGTGCCGCTTTCGACCGCCATCCAGCTGATGGTCTCCTTGACGTGCTTGCCGTCCAGATGGTCCCATTCGTCGAGCTGGAACTCGAACCCGGTGTCGCTGACGTTGCGCACGCGCAGGGTATAGGGGGACGGGCCGTTGGCCGACATGCTGCTGATCACCACCGAAGGGTTGTCCAGGGCCTCGGCAAAGGTGACCTCATGCCACTGGCCGCCGCCCCGCTGCGCCACCGAAACGGTGCCGGTCTCGCCGATGACCGACGGCTCGCTGATCCCGCCGGGGACATTCTGCGCCGCGTTCGATCCCTGCTCGTAGGCGCCGAGGTCGACGGTGCCGAGGGTCCGGTCGTTGCCGTCGAGATCGCTGTCGGCCAGACCGTAGAGGCTGCTGCCGGTATCCACCGCGTCGGAATTCGCCCGCAGGTGGAAGTCGCCCGAAGACGGATCGACGAAGTCGGGGTTGACGCCCAGCAGGTTGCCGTCCCTGGCCGCGGGCATGGCGTTGCCGCCATCGGTGCGGACCGAGGCTTTGCCGTCGGTGCCGTTGAAGGTCAGGTTGTTCGCCCAGACGACATTGTCGTTGCTGTAGCCGCCGTAGGAGGTGTTGTCGATCGCCGTGTTGTTCGCGTTCACCGAAGGATCGGCGACCATGATGTTGTTGACGAAGGTGTTGTTGCTGGATTGCGAGTTGCTGATCTCGCCGCGCCAGGTGCCGCTGTTCAGGTCGTCCTGGTTGTTGTGATAGGCGGTGTTGTTGCGCACGGTGACATAGTCGCTCCAGGTCACCTGGATGCCCTTGCCGCCGTTCTCGTAGACCAGATTGTTCTCGACCAGCGTCGGATAGGTGTAGCTGGGATAGCCGCCGGTCTGGGTGCTCTGGAAATCGTCGATGATGATGCCGTTGCCATCGGTGTGCTGGCCGGTCTCGGTGACGTTGTCGTAGGAGATGTTGTTGCGGACGATGGTCCGGAACCCCTCGGTCGTGGTGTCGCCGGTGATGTTGCGGTTCTGGTAGATCGAGATCCCCGAGAACCAGCCGTCGGTGGCGTTGCCGTAGGTGGTATTGCCCTCGATCCGGATGAATTCCGACCAGTTGAACTGGATGCCGGATTCGCCGCTGCCGTGCACGGTGTTGTTGAGCACCGAGATATGGTGCACGTTGTTGGCCTCGATGCCGTCGCCGTTGGCGCCGACGATCTCGAAACCGTTGATGGTCACGTAATTCGCATTCACGCTGATCGCGTTCCAGCCGCCCGAGGGCTGGATCACCGCGCCGCCCGGCACTTCGGAGCGCAGGGTGATATCCGCCGCGGCCGAGCCGCCGGTCGTGATGTTGACGTTCTCGTTATAGGTGCCGGACCGGACGACGACCTCGTCGCCCGGCTTCAGTCCCGAGCTCAGGGCCTGGTTGATGCTGCGGAAGGGGGAAGCCGCGGAGCCGTCTGCGCTGTCGCTGCCTGTCGTCGAAACGTAGTATGTTGCCACTTGTCTCTCGCCTTTTTTGGTATGCGCCTCACCATTGGTGGGAGGTTCCGGCTGAGCTGATACCAGTTTGGCGGAGGTCCGAGATAGACCGCTCCCCCGGTCGGCGGAGGCAACGGGCAAGCTGCCGCCGACGCCGGTTGACGCGGCGTCGCTGACAGGGGGCGAATTCGGGGAAATTTCGTTCCGGTCACAGGACATTAGTCCGGGTCGGTACCCGGTGGCAAAAACCTGCCCATTTAGGGCAAAAACCAGCAGCAGGACCGTCAGGACTGTGCGGATTGCCGCAAGCCAGGCCCGCGCCGGGCGGGCGCGGGCGCGGTTCCGCCGTTCGGAGGAGGGGGGATTCGACCATTGGGGGAGGGGCAGGCAAGGGGAATCATCGATGGATTCGCCCCTTGCGCCCAGTCTGGCGGCGCGATTGCGGGCCGGCTGGGACGGCTGCGGGCAGGCAGGTTGCGGGCGGGCAGGTTGCGGGCGGGCAGGGGGGCGACCGGGCATGGGGAGACCTCGCAACGGCGGTGCGTAGGTGCCATAGGGCTAAGGCGGCCTACGCCTTTTGGGGGAGCCGCGCCGCTGCCGTCCCGCGTTCGGCGCTAGCGCGGCGCCGCCGGCTCGGTGTTGGAGCCAGTGCCGGGGCCGGTGCCGGGGGCGGGGAAGCGGCGCAGGCCCAGGCGTTGCAGCGCGAGCAGATAGAGATACATCGGCACCACGCGGAAATACCGGCGCCACAGCCGCCGCGGCTCGGCCCCCAGCCGGAACAGCCATTCCAGCCCCGCCTGCTGCATCCATTTCGGCGCCTGCGGCATGTTGCCGGCGTGGAAGTCGAAGGCGGCGCCGACGCCGATCAGCACCGGCGCCTCAAGCTTGTCGCGCATCCGCGCCATCCAGCGTTCCTGCTTCGGCGCGCTCAGCCCGACCCAGACGATATCCGGGGCGGCGTCGTTGATCATCCAGGCGACCTCGCGTTCCTCCGCCTCGGTCAGCGGCCGGAACGGCGGCGCGTAGCTGCCGACGATCTGCGCCTCGGGGGATGTCTTCAGCAGGCCGCAGCGCAGGCTTTCCAGCGTCTTGGGGGTGGCGCCGTAAAGGTAGTGGCGCAGCCCCAGCTGCTGGCCCTGATCGAACAGCTCCAGCATCAGGTCCGGCCCATAGACCCGGCCGGCGCCGCTGTGGCCCTGGCGGTGCAGCTCCCAGACCAGCGGCATGCCGTCCGGCGTCGCCAGGAAGGCGCCGTTGAACACCTGCTTCAGCTCGGGGTCGGCCTGACAGTCGACCAGCCCGTGGGCGCCGCAGACGCAGACATAGCCCTTGTCGCGGCGCTGCACCGCCTGGACGATGCGCCAGACCGCCTCGTTCAGGTTCAGCGAGGAGATCCTGACGCCCAGCAGGTTGATGCTGGCGACGGGGGGCAGCGGTGCCGGATGCGACACCACCGTCCGGCTCGGGGCCGGGGCAAGGGCAGAGGAGAGGGGCATGAATGAATCCCGCGAATGAAACGACTGAATGTCCTGTCACGGTAGCCGACCGCGCCGCGCCGATCACTTTGGCCGATGGGAGAGGCGGGGCGGGCGCGGCTTCCGTCTTTTGGTGGGGCTCAGGTGGTCTTCGACCGCCGTCTGGCACCGGGCCAGGGCAGCGCGCCGGCGATGCCGGACAGTTCCGCCGCGATCGGATGGCGGGTCATGATCAGCCCGGCGACCCAGCCGGCGGCAGAGCCGGCGATGGCCAGCGCGGTCTGCCAGCCGTCGAGCGCGACGCCGAAGCCCAGGATCGCCAGCCCCGGGCCGGCGCCGGCGGCCAGCGTCACCGCCAGGCTGCGGCGCAGCACACGCGTCAGTTCTGCCCAGCCGAACGGCACGTAGCGGCGCACGAAATACAGCATCACCGCGGCCTGCAGCGGGTTGATGACGAACAGGCTCCAGGCCACCGCCGTCAGGCTGATCTGCGCCGCCGTCAGGATCACCGCGATCGAGACCGGCAGCGTGATCGCCGAGACCAGCGCCATCTCGCGCACCCGGCCCACCGCCACCAGCACCGGATAGGCCAGATAGACCGGGAACAGCGCGACCCCCGACAGCGCCACGATCCGCAGCAGCGGCACCACCTCCAGCCATTGCGGCCCGAGCAGCAGGCGCACGATCGGGTCGGCCAGCAGCGCCAGCCCCAGCAGCGCCGGCCATTGCAGCGCCGAGATATGCGACAGCCCCAGCAGGTAGGGCTCGACCATGCCCTGGGCGTTGCGCGCCCGCGCCGAGAGCGCCGGCAGGATCACCGGCTGCACCGCGCTCAGCAGCACCCGGTCCGGCAGCTGCATCAGCGATACCGCCCGGGCGAACAGTCCGACCGCCGAAAAGCCGATGAACCGGCCCAAGATCAGCCGCGGCATCGCGTCGAGCAGCATGCCGAGGATGGTGATCACGCTGGACCAGGCGCCGAAGGGCACCACCCGCCGCCAGTGCTGCAGGCTGGGCCGGAAGATCCACCATTGCGGCCGGCAGATCAGCGCCCCCACCGCATTGGTGCAGGCGGCCAGCACCGAACCCCAGACGAAGCTGAAGGCGCCGTAGCCCGCTGCGGCGAGGCCGATGGTGGTCGTCGCATTGACCAGCCCGGCGGCGATGCTGATCCGCGCCACGGCGGCGAAGTTCATCTCGCGCCGCAGCAGCGCCAGCAGCGGGTTGCTGACCGGCGCCACCACGAAGGCCAGCGCCGCGATGCGGATGAGCCCGGCCAGCTCGGCATTGTCGTAAAGCCCGCCCAGCAGATCGGCGCCGAGGTAGATCGCCAGCCCCAGCCCCAGCGACATCAGCGAGATCACCGTGACCGCGCTGCGGGTCACCTCGGGGGTCAGCTCGGGTTCCTGGATCAGGAAGGCGGCGACGCCGAAGTCGCGGAAGGCCTCGATCAGGATCACCAGGCTGCTGGCGATCATGAACAGGCCGACCTCGGCCGGGGTCAGCAGCCGCGACACGATCGCCATGGTCAGCACCGCGAGCAGGGCGCCGGCGGACTTGTCGGCGAAGGCATAGGCGAAGGAACGGCGGACCATGGTCAGGGGGCTCCGGTCTCAGGCGGCATGCGCGGCGCTGTCTGTCATCGGCCGGCCAGCGCCGGACCGGCGATCCGGTCGCGGGAAGGCACCAGAAAGCGGCGCTCGCGCAGGTAGTAATAGGCGCTGCGCGCGGCGTCGGCGGCATCGGCAAGGCGGCCGGGCGGTCCCGCGACGGCTTCGGCGCAAAACGCCGCGAACCCGTCCGCCACGGTGTCGAGCCCGTGGGTGTCGATGACATAGTGGCGCCCGAAGGCGCCCAGATCCTGCCGCAGCGCGGGGTCCCGCGCCAGGGCGCGGAGCGCGGCGGCCAGGCTGCGGTTGCCCGGGCTGCCGCCGCCGCGCCCGTAGATGCCGGTCTGCCGGAACCGATCCGCCGACTGCGGCGAGAACACATGGGCAAAACCCTTTTCGCCCACCACGATCAGCGGCTTGGCAAAGGCCAGCCCGCGCAGCGCCGAGCCGCCCATGCCCAGCACGATATCGGCGGCCGCATAGGCCGGGCGCGGATCCGCCAGCGCGCCGGCGAAGGTGATGGCGGTACGGCCAAGCTCGGCATTGACGGCTGCCGCCAGCGCCTCCAGCCGCGGGCGGGCGGCGCCGTCGCCGACGATCACCAGCTTCAGCGGCAGCGCGGCGCCCAGACAACGCATCACCTCGATCGCCCGTTGCAGGCTTTCGGACTTCATGAACTCCGCCAGCCGCGACACCGAGACCACGGCGATCTCGCCCGGCGCCACGCCCTGGGCGGCGCGAAAGCCGGCGCCATCGGCGGCGCCCGGCGCGTTGGCGCGGGTATCGACCGGCGGCAGCAGCAGATGGGTGCGGCGCCAGCCGGCGCGCTGCGCCTGCTGCCTGAGCCCCTCGAACCCGAAGGTGGTCGGCAGCTGCCGGGGCAGCACCCGGGTCAGCGACATCATCATGTCGGTGATCACCAGCGGCACCCGCGCCGGCAGATGTACGCCCCAATAGGCCTCGAGCCCCTGCCACCAGTCCCAGGCGTGGATCAGGTCCGGCTGCAGCTGGCGGGTCAGCGCCCGCAGCTGCCGCATCCGTCTGGGCGAGGGATGCAGCCGGACATCCGGGGCCGGCACATAGGCGAGCTGCTTGTTCCGGAGCAGCTCCAGTGCCGGCCCCTCTGTGGCGTGCACCGTGACGTCAAACCCGTGCCTGTCGCGCAGATGCGCAGCAAGCTCGATGGCGTTGACCTGGGTGCCGCCAAGCTCCAGCCGGTGGGCGAGAACGAGCAGCTTCAAAGGCTCACTCCGTTCGGTCGCGCCAGCGGCGCCTGTTGCTGGGCGATCTTCGACAGCACCGGCGCGGGCACGATGCGGCGGCGGCGCAGCCGCTTGGGCGCCTCGGTCGACAGCAGCGCGTCGAAATAGGCGATGGTGCGTTCCAGCCCGCTGCGCAGCTGCACCTTGGGCGTCCAGCCCAGTGCCGCCCGCGCGCGCGAGATGTCGGGCTTGCGCTGCAGCGGGTCGTCCTGCGGCAGCGGCCGGAACACCACCTTCGAGGCGGAGCCGGTCAGCTCGATCACCTGCTCGGCCAGTTCGAGCATGGTGAATTCGCCCGGGTTGCCCAGGTTGATCGGCAGCTCCACCCCGTCGGGCGCCCGCATCAGCGCGCGGAAGCCGCGGATCAGGTCGTCGACATAGCAGAACGACCGGGTCTGGGTGCCGTCGCCGTAGATCGTCAGCGGCTCGCCCTTCAGCGCCTGAACGATGAAGTTCGACACCACCCGCCCGTCGTTGGGGTTCATCCGCGGCCCGTAGGTGTTGAAGATCCGCGCCATGCGGATGTTCACCCCGTATTGCCGGTGATAGTCGAAGAACAGCGCCTCGGCGCAGCGCTTGCCCTCGTCGTAGCAGGAACGCGGGCCGATCGGGTTGACGTTGCCCCAGTAGCTTTCGGGCTGCGGGTGCACCGCCGGATCGCCATAGACCTCGCTGGTCGAGGCCTGGAAGATCTTCGACTTGGTGCGCTTGGCAAGCCCGAGCATGTGCAGCGCGCCCATCACATTGGTCTTGATCGTCTTCACCGCATCGGTCTGGTAATGCACCGGCGAGGCCGGGCAGGCCAGATTGTAGATCTCGTCCACCTCGATATAGAGCGGCACGGTGACGTCGTGGCGCAGGATCTCGAACCGGGGGTGGTCGAGCAGATGCAGTACATTCTCGCGCGATCCGGTCAGGAAATTGTCCAGACAGATCACGTCATGGCCGTCTTCGAGCAGGCTCTCGCAGAGGAAGGAGCCAAGGAAGCCGGACCCGCCGGTTACCAGGATACGCTTGTTTCCGTGCATGCTTGAAATCCTCTTAATACGCTGGAATGAACAGAAGGGGTGAACGGGTCGGGCGGCACGGGCGGGGCATCGCTAATAGGCCCCCCGGCCGCTGAGAACCGCGCCGAAGGTGCGCAGCAGGATCGACAGGTCCAGCCAGAACGACCGGTTGTCGATGTAATAGCCATCCAGCGCCTGCTGCCGGTCCAGATCGCCGTCGCTGCGGTCCGAGATCTGCCACAGCCCGGTCAGACCCGGCACCACCGAGGCACGGCGGCGGCGGAACTCGGACGGCATCGCCTCGAGATGATAGCCGGGGAAGGGGCGCGGGCCGACCAGGCTCATGTCGCCGCGCAGGATGTTCCACAGCTGCGGCAGCTCGTCGAGGCTGGTGGCGCGCAGCAGGCGGCCGACCACCGGCAGGATGCGCGGGTCGCGGCGCAGCTTGAAATGGGTCTCCCATTCCGCCCGCGCCTCGGGGTCGCGCGCCAGCAGCGCCTCCAGCATCCGGTCGGCGTCGCGGTACATGGTGCGCAGCTTGAGCACGCCGATCTGCCGGCCCAGCAAGCCGTCGCGCTGCTGGGTGAAGAAGACGGCGCCGGAATCGGCGGCCCGGATCATCAGCGCGGCCACCGCGATCACCGGCGCGGCGATCAGCGCGCAGGGCCCCGCCAGCACCAGATCGAACAGCCGCTTGCCCGCCGGCATCGCGCCCCGGCGGCCGGCGCCGCTCAGTCGCAGGCCGATGGTGCCGTCGTGGTCCGAGGGGCGGATCCCGCTCAGCGCCAGCCCGGGCAGATCGGACAGCAGCACGATCTCGGCATAGGAGTTGCGCAGCCATTGCAGCGTCGCGGCGTCGGGCACCGTCTCGCCGGCCCAGAGCGCGGTGGTGGCCGCGATCACCGGCCGGCCGGTGACGTCCTGCACCGGCACCAGACCGTAGTCGGGGTGCCGCAGCAGGAAGTCGATGGCGCCCTGCACCTGTTCCGGATCGCCGAGCACCTGCACCGGCAGCCCCCAGAGGCCGCGGCGCCGCAGCGTCCGCAGCACCAGACGACGGCCGATCGCCTGAACAAGGCCTGCCCCCGCGAAGAACAGCAGCGCCAGCGCCACCGGCCCGGCGATCGCATCGGCTAGGCTGCCGGTCTGCGGCGCCAACAGCAGTGCGCCGGACAGCCCCGCCAGCAGCGCTGCCATGCCCCAGGTGGTGACACCCTTGCGCAGCCGCGCCTCGGGATGCAGGCCGAAGCCCGGATAGAGACCCAGCAGTGCCTTCAGGGCCAGCTGCGCCACCGCGGCGATGGCGAAGAGATGCAGCACCGGGCCCGCGTCCGGCGCCGCCAAGGGCATCGTCCAGGCGAGGCCGCCGGTCAGCGCGAGGATCCACAGATCGGTGATCGCAAGGCAGGCCGCGGTGCCGGTGGCGCGCCCCCGGCCCGCCATCGTGCGGCGCCGTGCGACGGCGGTGTCGGGCGCGGTGCCCGGGCGGTCGGGGTCGGAGGAGGCGGAGGGGGAGAGATCGGCAGTCATCGCCTGAGACCTCCCAAGCGGTCGTTGGGGAAGGGGGCCGGAAGGGTCGGACCGGCGGCCGAGAACAACGTCCTGTGGCATCTGGGATCCCGCGGATTTGTGAAAATCGACAACGTAACGCAGCGGTAACTCATTGAAGTCTAGGCAGGTTGCCCGCCGCCCCGGAACCTGACCAAACGATCGCGAGAGGGCGCATTCGCACTAACGCCTTTGGGCGATGCACTGCACTTTCGGCGACCGCCGCCCGCCGGCCCTGTCCGATCGGAGCATGCGGCGGATTGTTCGGCTGAGCGGGGTCGGCCGACCGTGATCGGATGCCCATGGTCCGACACTCATGGTGGCTTTGGCTTGGTGGGGGCGGGGGCTCAGGCCGCGGCGGTTGACAGCCGGTGATGGCGGCTGGGCTGCGGGCGCAGCGCCGGATAGCGGAAGCTGACGGTCAGCACCGCCGCCGAGGTCAGGATCCAGACCAGATCGTTCTGCATCAGAATCATGCTCTCGGACAGGTTCAGGACCAGCGACAGGCCGATCATCAGATTGCACCACAGCCAGCCGTCGCCGGGCCGGCTGCATTGCAGCACCATGCCGCGCTGCAACGACTGGATGATCACCGCGCCGAACGCCACCGCGCCGGGCAGGCCGATCGACAGCATCAGGTCGCGGTAGCCGTTGTGCGCATGCGGCGCCTGCCAGCCGACTGCCTCCCAGATCCGCCAGGCGGTCGGGCTGGCCTCGGACCAGAAGACGCCATAGCCATAGCCGAACACCGGCCGCCGGGCGATTTCGGGGTCGACCAGATGCCACAGCGGCACCCGCCCGGTCAGCGTCGCATCCTTGCCCAGGGCATCGAGCAGCGGCAGCAGATAGGCGAAGACCGTCAGCGCCAGCAGCACCGCGATCTGCAGCAGCACCAGCTTGAGCACGACGCGGCCCAGCCCGTGGCTGTTGCCGATCAGCCGGTAGGCCAGGAACAGCAGCACCGCGAAGCAGGCGATCAGCAGGCTGGTCACCGATTCGGAGAGCAGCACGCAGACGAAACCGCTGGCGGCCAGAAACCAGCCGCCCCGGCGCAGGCCGCGCACCGGGTCCTGCGTCAGCGCGATGCCGATCAGCACCGCGATGCTCGACACCCAGCCCAGCACGTTCTTGTGCACGAAGATGCCGCGCATCGCGGTTTCGTCCGGCATGAAGGCCAGGTGCGGCGCCGCCACGGCGGTCAGCAGGCTCAGCCCCAGCGCCGGCCCCAGCACGGCGGCGATCAGCAGGCTCTGCTGGCGCGGCGAGAAGCGGATCGCCAGCAGATAGGCCAGCAGCATCGACATCAACAGCGCCACCGACCGGCGCAGGGTGAAGGAGGGGGCGATCGACCACAGCACCGAGATGACCGGCAGGCCGATCAGCAGCAGCATCAGCCGGTTGCGCGCGGCCGCCACCAGCAGCTGTCCCGGATGCCGGATCAGGAACACCAGGGTCAGCAGATAGGCCAGCATGTCCAGCATCCGCAGCTTGGACTTGTCGCCGCCGTCCAGCACGCCGTCCTGCGACAGCAGCAGCGGAAACAGCGCGCCCGACAGGATGAACAGCGCCAGCGCGCAGCCGATCCATTCCAGCCGTCGCCAGTCCAGCCGGCACCGCGGGCTACGGCGGTCCGCGCGCGCGGAGCTGGAGCTGTGGCCGGGTCGCGGATGTGTTGGCTGTGGCACGCCGCCCCTTTCCCGAAAGGTGATGGTCCTTGGCAAGCATAGCCGCAGACCGGGCGGGCGCGGGAAGCTGACGGTTCGGGGGGCGATGTTCTCCTTTTGGAGAGGGGGCGGCGCCCATCGCCCCCAAAGGTCGGACCCCGGACCTCACCATTCGCCAAGTTCCTGACCGGAAACGGGGATTCTAAGATGGACCGGGCCGGGGCCAATTTCGGCAGGCCGGCAGATGGTGTCCACAAGATGACCTCCACAAAGGCGAAGTGATAGAGCCGCATGGTGCATTCGTTTCATATCCCGTTTTCGCGCAAATCGTTTCTGCAGGCTCCCTCGGCGCGGCGCGCGCTGCTGCGGCCGGGCCGCGGCGCCGTCTCGGTCGCCGGGGGGGCGCTGCTTCTGCTGCTTGCTCTGATCTGGGCGCCGCGGCCGGCGCAGGCAGCGACCCAGGTCGAGCGCGGCGATCTGCTGACCGTCGAGGTCGTCGACGCCAAGATGTTCTCGCGCCAGGCGCGGGTCGATGCCGATGGCCGCATCATGCTGCCGGCGATCGGCGGGCTGGAGGTCGCGGGGCGCGATCTGGACCAGATCCGCGGCATGATCGAGACCGCGCTGTCGCAGGCCGGGCTGATGCATCAGCCGGTGGTGCTGGTGGAATTCGCCGAATACCGGCCGGTCTATGTCGGCGGCGCCGTGGCCCAGCCCGGGGCGATCGCCTATCTGCCGGGGATGACCGCGCAGCAGGCGCTGATTGCCGCCGGCGGGCTGAAGCTGCGCAGCAAGGAGGACGATATCGCCCCCGACGCGTTGATCGAGGCGGTGGCGCAGAGCCAGGCCAGCGCGTTCCAGCTGGTACAGACGCAGGCGCGCATCGCCCGGCTCGAGGCGGCGCTGGCCAATAGCGACGAGATCGGCACAGCCGCGCCGCGGGCCGGCAACCTGCCCGACAAGACGGTCAGGGAGGTGATGCAGAGCGAGAGCCTGATGCTGCACGACCAGCTGGCACGGCTGTCGTCGCGACAGGCGCACGGCCAGAATCTGGCGGCGCTGCTGGATCTCGAGCTGGAGATCCTCGGCCAGCAGGCGCAGTTGCAGCAGGACGAGGCCGGCATCCAGACCGAAGAGGTCGCCAACGCCAAGAAGCTGGTCGATCAGGGGCTGATGCCGCGCCCCCGGCTGCAGGAGCTGATGCGCGAGAAATCGCAGCTGAGCCGCGATCTGCTGGAAACCCGAGCCTTTGCCGCGCGGGCGCAGCAGGCCAAGGAGACCGCCCGTTTCGAGATCGCCGACGAAGAGACCGAGCGGCGCATCGAACTGCGCCGCGAGTTGCAGGAGGCGCAGCGCGACAAGGTGCGGATCGAAGCCACGCTGCAGGCGTTGCGGGCGCGACTGCTGACGGTCGGGCTGGCGCAGGACGGCAACAGCGCCCTGGCGGCGCCGGTGGCGAAACTGGTGATCCAGCGGCAGCGCGCCGGCGTGCTGACCGAGATCGGCGTCACCCCGGGCACGCCGATGCTGCCGGGCGATGTGCTGGAGGTCAGCATCGACACGGCGCTGCCGGGCTGAGCCCGGCGGGGACATCCGGTCCGGCAGGGACGGACGACAGACGATTTTGCACGCACAGATATTAGGACAGATCCATGGTAGTCGAGCCCGAGATCAGCGTCATCATCAACAACTACAACTACGGGCCGATGCTGCCCCGGGCGATCGAGTCCGCGCTGGGCCAGACCGGCGTGCGGGCCGAGGTCGTCGTCGTCGATGACGGCTCCACCGACGACTCGGCCGCGGTGATCAAGGGCTACGGCGACCGCATCCGGCCGGTGTTTCAGCGCAACGGCGGTCAGGCCAGCGCCATCAACGCCGGCGTCGCCGCCGCCCGGGCGCCGGCGCTGGCCTTTCTCGACGCCGACGACTGGTGGCTGCCGGGCAAGCTGGCGGCGGTGGTCGCGGCGCTGGCGGCGGCGCCCGAGGCCGGGCTGGTCTATCACCGGCTGCAACCGGTCTATTCCGACGGCTCGGTCGCCTTCGCGCCGATCCCGCGCAGCCTCTGCGCCGGCAATCTGGCGCCCCGGCTGGCCCGCAGCGGCGGCCGCTGGCCGTTTCCGATGACCTCTTCGCTGACGGTGCGGCGCAGCGCCTGGGCGGCGGCGGGCGCGATCCCCGAGGGCTTCCGGATCTCGGCCGACGCCTGGCTGACCGGGATCATCCCGCTGCTGGCGCCGGTCGTGGCGCTGCCGCAGCCGCTGGGGTTCTACCGGATCCACAACAACGCCTGGTACCGCGCCCGCGACGACCGCGCCATGCTGGTCAAGCGGATGCGGCACTGGCGCGCGACGGTGGAGGTCAGCAACCGGTTCCTGGCCCGGCGCGGCCGGGCCGAGCGGCTGGCGCTGTCCGATCATTTCTGGTTCCAGGCGGCGCTGGCCCGGCTGGGCGACCCGGATGCGCCGGGCGCCCTGCGGCTGTTGCTGCTGGGGCTCGGCGATCCGGGCGAGCCCAGCCTGCTGCGCCGGCTGCGCGACAGCCTGCGGGCGGTGGCCGCGCTGCGCCAGCCGCTGCCCGACGCGGCGGAGGAGGGGGCGTGAAGGCGCTGCTGCTCAGCTCCGAGCCGGTGGATTACACCATCGCCATGGCCAACGGGCTGGCACCGCATCTGCGGGTCGGCGCGATCCTGCCGCGACAGCGCTACGCGCCGCTGCGGCCATGGATCGACCCGCGGGTCGAGGTCGAGCTGGTCGACTGGCCGCGCACCCGCAGCCTGTCCAACCCGGCCTTCCTGTGGCGCCTCAGCGGGCTGATCCGCGATCAGGCCCCCGACGTGCTGCATCTGCTCAGCAATACCTCGCTGTGGTTCAACGCGGCGCTGCCGTTCTGGCGCCGCCGGCCGCTGATCACCACGGTGCACGACGTCGGGCTGCATCCCGGCGACCGCGACACCGCCCGGCTGCCGGGCTGGACCGCGCGGCTGATGGCGCGGCAGTCGCCGCATCTGATCGTGCATGG
>JBFXGQ010000019.1:0-19297 GCA_050177915.1 Pseudodonghicola sp.
CCAGCGACCCCGACATCATGTAATCGAGTTGGGTCTTGAAGATCCGCGCGCTGTCCTTGTCGCGGTTGGCGTATTTGAACCAGATCGGCACCGCGACCTCGGTCATCAGCTCGACATCGTCCTGGCTGAGGCGGGTGACCTCGGTGCCGTCGGCCTCGAACTTGGCCCAGGCCTCCTGGTCGGCCTTCTGGATCGCCGCATGGTGCATGTCGGAATAGACATGCGTCTCCATCTCGATGAACTGTTTCATTTGCGGGCTGAGCTTGTTCCAGGCGTCCATGCCGACGGTGATGTCCATCAGGTCGACCGGCTGGTAGAGCGACATGAAGCCCGGCGGTCCCATCGAGATGTATTTGGTCACCTGGCTGAAGCCGAGCGAGTAGTTCACCGCCGGACCGACGTAATCGGCCACGTCGATGGTGCCCTTCTCCAGCGCCGGGAAGATTTCCGAGCCGGGCAGAACCGTGGTCTCGGCGCCGATCTCGGTGAACACCTCGGCCACCATGCCGCCGGGCATCCGCATCTTGCGGCCGCGGAAATCGTCGATCGAGCGGATCGGCACCTTGGAGTGGATGATGTTCGGCCCGTGGTGCACGGGGCCCACGAAATACATCCCCTGCTTGGCATACATCTCGCGGGCGATGTCCAGCCCACCCAGCCCGTAGTAGAACACGTCCCATTCATGCGGGTTGCGCATGCCCAGCGGATAGCTGGTCAGGAAGGTGGCGGCGGGGATGATGCCCTGCGCGTAGATGGTGAAGGGGTTCACCGCGTCCAGCACGCCGTTCTTCACCGCGTCGAACAGCTGGAAATCCCCCACTACGTCATTGGCGCCGAACGGCTGGAACGCCAGTTCGCCGCCGGTCTTCTCGACGATGCCGGCGGACCAGTCCTTGAAGATCTGCAGCCCGGCGCCGCCGGGCCAGGACGTCTGGATCTTCCAGGTGGTGGTCTGCCCCGCCGCCGTGGCGATCGAGGGCGCGGCAAGCCCCGCCGCCCCGGCGAGCGCAACCCGCTGCAGCGCCGCGCGGCGCGAAAGTAGTCTGTTGGTCATGTTTTCCTCCCAATATCTCCGAACCGTCCGAAGCGCCCCTCCCCGGGCGTCCGGCTTCTTCTTCGGTTTGTGCGGCGAACCGCACCTAAAATTGGTAACTTTGTTTTGCCAATCTGCATAGATGCTTTTTTCGGCATCCGTCCGGCGCCGCCGGAGGCGGGCGTCGGATGGCCAGCGACCCGTTCAGCGACCCGTTCAGAGATCCGGCCAGCGGCCGGCTCAGGACACCAGCTGGATCGGTTTCAGCGACCGTTCGATGATGTCGCAGATCAGCCGTTTGGCCGGGTCGATGCTGGCGCTGGCCGAGATCAGCAGGCCGATGCGTACATCGCTCAGCATCTTGTCCATCAGCGGGATGAACTTCAGCGTGCCGCTCTCGACCTCGTCCAGAAAGCCGATCTTGGTATAGAGCCCGATGCCGGTGCCCGAGAGGATCATCTGCTTGGCGATGAACAGGTTGTCGGTGAACACATGCGTCGTCAGCGGCGAGGCCAGCGTCGAGATCGCCTGATCGACGATCGAGGTGCGGCCGCGGGCGTCGATGGTGCGCACCAGCCGATAGCCGACGATATCGGCAATCGACACGCTGACCCGTTCGGCCAGCGGGTGGTCGGGTTTCAGGATCAGGCCGATCGGGGCGGCCTTTTCGGACAGGATGCGCACATCGGGGCGCAGGTCGTTGGTGAAGCCGATGCCGACATTGGTGGCGCCGGTCGCCACCGCCTCCATCACGTCGACGGGGGGCGAGACCTTCACCGCGATCGAGATCTCGGGATAGGTCTTGCCGAAGCTTTCCAGCGCCCGCGGCAGGATGCCGAAGGCGATGGAATCGATGGTGTCGATGTCGATATGGCCGGTGCGCAGGTCGCGCATCTCGTCGATCAGCACCTTGGTGCGTTCGTAATCGTGCAGCGTGCGGCGGCAATGCTCCAGCACGATCGCCCCGATCGAGGTCAGCTCGACCCCGTCCGGGGTGCGGTCGAACAGGCGCACGCCCAGCCGCTCCTCGGTGCTGTTGATCTTGCGGTTGACCGAGGTGGAGGAGACATTCAGCACGGTCGCCGCCTTGCGGATCGAGCCGTGGCGGGCGACCTCGTCGAAATAGCGCAGAAAGATCGAATGCATGGGTGGCCCTCACGATGCCGGGGGAGGGGGTGATGCAAGAACTGCAGCGGTGTGGGCAGTATTTGATCCTTCTTGCATCGCGGTGGCCGGTTCTAAAGTCAACGGGAAACCCGCAACGCACCGGGTTCGGACCAGAACGAAGATCAAACATTGTTCAACAGGAGAGCTGAGATATGACAGAGGGAAAAGGGGCGTCGCTGTCCCGCCGTTCGCTGCTGAAGGCCATGGGCGCGGGCATGGGGCTGGCGGGCGCCGGCACGCTGGTGGGGATCAGCCCGGCCCGGGCCGCGGGCACCTACAAGGTGACGCTGCAACTGGGCTGGCTGGCCTCGAACGGCATTCTGGGCGAGGTCTGCGCCGACAAGCTGGGCTATTTCGCCGAAGAGGGGCTTGAGCTCGAGGTGGTCCCCGGCGGTCCGAACATCGACGGCGTCGCCTCGGTCGCCTCGGGCCGGGCCAATCTGGGCTCGATCTCTTCCAGCCCGTCGCTGATGCTGGCCCGCTCGGCCGGGATCCCGGTGAAATGCATCGCCGCCGGCTATCAGCAGCACCCGTTCACCTATTTCTCGCTGGAAAAGAACCCGGTGCGCACGCCGCAGGATCTGATCGGCAAGAAGGTCGGCACCAATGGCACCGCCCGCATCCTGCTGCGCGCCCTGCTGGCCAGGAACGGCATCCCCGAGGATCAGGTCGAGGTCAGCGTGATGGGCAGCGACATGTCGCCCCTGATGACCGGCCAGGTCGATGTGGTCACCGGCTGGAAGACCAACGTCAACGCGCTGAGCGTGCTGGGCGACCAGCGGGTCGATCTGTCGCTGTGGGACGCCGGTGTGCAGCTCTATGCCAACCCCTACTACGTCACCGACGCCGTGCTGGCCGATCATCCCGAACAGGTGACCGGCATGATCCGCGCCATCGCCCGCGGCTGGGGCTGGGTGCACGATCATCCGGAGGAGGCGGTGGACATCCTGGTCGCCCGCTATCCCAACATGAACCGCGACAGCGAGCTGAAGGCGGTGGGCATGGCGATTGCCTATTCTTTCAACGAAAACACCGCCAAATCCGGCTGGGGCGTGATGACGCGCGAAAACTGGCAGGCGCAGATCGACACTTATGACGCGCTTGAGCAATTCTCGAACGGCGCGCCCAAGGTGGACGACGTGATGACGCTCGAGGTGCTTGAGCGGACCAGCGCGGCGCGCCCGGTCTATGGGTAAGTCGATGACGATGATGCAGAGCCTGCCAGAAACGGGACCGGAGGCGGGGACACCCCCCGCCGCCATCCTGCGCAACGCCTCGGTGCGGTTCGGAAGTTTCACCGCCATCGAGGATCTGTCGCTGGAGATCGAGGCGGGCGCCTTCTACACCATCCTCGGGCCGTCGGGCTGCGGCAAGTCGACCATGCTGCGGCTGGTCTCGGACCTGATCCCGGCGGCCTCGGGCGAGGTGGAGATCTTCGGCAAGAGCACCGAGGCGGCGCGGCTGGCGCGCGAATTCGCCTTCGTGTTCCAGGATGCCACCCTGCTGCCCTGGCGCACCGCGCTGCAGAACGTCGAACTGCCGCTGGAGATCGGCCGCAAGCGCGGCGTCACCGTGCCGACCGGCGACCGCACCCCGCGCGAGCTGCTGGAGCTGGTCGGGCTGAAGGGCCGCGAAAATGCCCTGCCGCACGAGCTGTCGGGCGGCATGCGTCAGCGGGTGGCGATCGCCCGGGCGCTGGTCTGCCAGCCCAAGCTGCTGCTGATGGACGAACCCTTCGGCGCGCTGGACGAGATGACCCGCGACCACCTGAACCTGCAGCTGCTGCAGATCTGGCAGGAGACCGGGACCACCATCCTCTTCGTCACCCATTCGATCCCCGAGGCGGTATTCCTCGGTCAGAAGGTGCTGATGCTGCGCGCCCACCCCGGCCGGCTGCGCGAGGTGGTCGATATCGACCTGCCCTATCCGCGCCAGATCCGGCAGCGCGAAACGCCGGAATTCATGCGCTATGCCGCGCATCTGCGAGACTTGCTGGAGACCTGCTGATGGCCGTGATCGACGATATTCCCGCCCCCGGGCCCGAGGTCGACGCCGAACGCGCCGCGGCACGGCGGCGCAAGCTGAACGCGGTGGCGGTGCCAGTGGGCACGGCGGTGCTGCTGGTGGCGCTGTGGCAGGCCGGTGTCCGGCTGTTCGGGGTGCCGACCTATATCGCACCCGCGCCGAGCGATGTGGCGGTGACGCTGGTGCAGGAGTTCCCGCAGTTGATGCAGAACTTCTGGCCGACCTTCTACGAAAGCCTGCTGGGCTTTGCGGTGGGCAATCTGGCCGCCGTGCTGATCGCCGTGGCCTTCGTCCACAACCGGCTGGTCGAGCGCGCCTTCTTCCCCATCGCGGTCTTCATCAACACCATCCCGATCCTCGCCATCGCGCCGATCCTGGTGCTGATCTTCGGCGCCGGGCTGACCGCCAAGGTGGTGATCGCCGCGCTGATCTGTTTCTTTCCGACGCTGGT
The DNA here is from genome assembly GCA_050177915.1 of Pseudodonghicola sp. GTDB lineage: Bacteria > Pseudomonadota > Alphaproteobacteria > Rhodobacterales > Rhodobacteraceae > Pseudodonghicola. The sequence goes on from JBFXGQ010000019.1 coordinate 4,677, forward strand.
CAACATGGTGCGCGGGCTGCAATCGGTCAGCCCCCAGGCGCTGGAGCTGGCGCGGATCCTGTCGGCATCCAAGGCCGAGGTGTTCTGGAAGATCCGGCTGCCCTCGTCGCTGCCCTATCTGTTCTCGGCGCTGAAGATCGCCGCCACCACCTGCGTGATCGGCGCCATCGTCGGCGAATGGGTGGGGGCCGACCGCGGGCTGGGGGCGCTGATCATCGACGCCACCTTCAATTTCCGCTCGGCACTCTTGTACGCCACGGTGTTCCTGTCCTCGGGCCTGTCGGTGCTGCTTTTCGTGGCGGTGTCGCTGGCCGAGCGTCTGATCGTCCGCTGGTAAGATGAAACACTGAAATTTCAATCACTTCGCGTCAGACCGCTTTGACGCGACAGGAGGAGTTCGTCCAATGACTGCGCAAATCAGGGATCATGTCCTCTCGCGCTCGGAACAGGTGCCGGTGGTTGCCGATACCGATGTGGTGGTGGTCGGCGCCGGTCCTGCCGGGCTCAGCGCCGCGATCTCCGCCGCCCGCAATGGCTGCTCGGTGACGCTGCTGGAACGCTATCACCACCTCGGCGGCATGGCTTCGGGCGGTATGGTGCTGGTGCTCGACGACATGGTCAACGCCGGGACCGAGATCGTGACCACCGGCATCGTCAGCGAATTCGTCGACCGCATGGCGGCGCAGGACGGTGCGGTGTTCCCGCCGCCCGAGGATTGCCTGACCAACTGGGAGATGTGGCAGAAGTGGTCGCGCTGGGGCTGCATCGACTTCCACCAGACCGGCATGCCGCAGCCGATCATCCACGCCGTGGCCTTCGATCCCGACTGCTGGAAGCGGGTGAGCCTCGATCTGGTGCGGGAGGCGGGGGTGAACCTGCGGCTGCATTCCTGGTTCTCCGAGGCGCTGGTCGAAGGCGGCCGGGTCACCGGCGTGATCTGCCAGACCAAGCTGGGGCGGCAGGCGATCCGCGCCCGGATGGTGATCGACGCCTCGGGCGATCTCGATGTGGCGAGCGGGGCCGGCGCCTCTTTCACTCAGGGCCAGTATATCGTCACCACGGTGTTCCGGCTCTGCGATGTGGATACCGCCAGGGCCGAGGCGTTCGAATATGCCAACCCCGAGGCCTACAAGGCGCTCGATCGCCAGGCGCGGCGGGTGATCGGCGGCGCCTGGGGCATGTGGTGGCTGAAGACGCCGCTGCCCGGCATCGTCTGGTGCAACTGCCCGCATATGCCCGGTTACGACGGGCTCAGCCCCGAGGATATGGTCGCCGCCGAATACGAGGGGCGCGAACGGATGATGCGCCTGCTGGCCTTCGCCCGCGAGAACCTGCCGGGCTTCGAAAATGCCAGGATGCTGGGCGCCGCCGAACAGATGGGCGTGCGCCAGACCCGGCTGCTGCAGGGCGAATATGTGGTGACCAAGGAGGATGTGAAATCCCGCCGCCATTTCGCCGACAGCGTCTGCCGCGGCCGCGATTACTACACCCCCTACCGGGCGCTGCTGCCCCGCGGCGTCGACAACCTGATCGTTGCCGGCCGGCATTATTCGGTCGAGAGCGAGGCGCAGAAGATGTCGCGCGAGATCCCGCCCTGCATGGCGCAGGGCGAGGCGGCGGGCGTCGCCGTGGCGCTGGCGCTGCGGGGCGATTGCGCGCTGCGCGACGTCGACCCGACGGCGATCCAGAAACAGATGCGCGCGCAGGGCGCCGATCCGGGCGATGTGCCCTCGGCCAATGCGCGTGTCGAAGACCCGGCGCTGGCCGGCTGAAGGAGAACAACCATGACGAATGCAACGCTGCCGCTCGACGGGGTTCGGGTGATCGACTTCACCCAGGTCATGATGGGGCCCTGCGCCACCCAGATGCTGGGCGATTTCGGCGCCGATGTGATCAAGATCGAACGCCCCGGTGCCGGCGACCTGTCGCGCAACTTCTTCGGCGAGCCGGACGAGACCGCGATGAACAACGCGGTCTTCGCCTCGCTCAACCGCAACAAGCGGTCGGTGACCATCGACACCAAGACCGAGGAAGGCCGGCAGATGGTCTATGACCTGGTCGCCCGCGCCGATGTGGTGGTCGACAACTTCCGCGCCGGGGTGATGGAGCGGCTGGGCTTCGGCTATGACCGGCTGCGCGAGGTCAACCCGAAGATCATCTGCGCCTCGGGCACCGGCTTCGGTCCGGTCGGCCCCTATGCCCACAAGGGCGGGCAGGACGTGCTGGCGCAGGCGATGACCGGGGTGATGGAAAAGACCCAGGACCCGTCCATCCCCAAGTCGATCTATCCCACCACGCTCTGCGACTATACCGCCGGCATGCATCTGGTGCAGGGCATCCTCGCGGCGCTGCTGGCGCGGGAGAAGACCGGGCAGGGCCAGCGGGTCGAGGTGTCGCTCTACGATTCGATCATCGCCATGCAGATGCAGGAGGCGGCGCAATGGAGCGCGCATGGCGAGGTGCTGAACTGGGCGGCGATGCCGCTGACCGGGGTGTTCGACACCACCGACGGCGCGGTGGTCATCGTCGGCGCCTTCAAGGCCAACCCGCTGCGCGACATCTGCACGGCGCTTCAGATCGACGACCTGTCGCCGACCTATCCCGACCTCGCCAGCCAGCGCGCCAACAAACCCTTCCTGCAGGAGACCTTCCGCAAGGTCTTCGCTACCGATACCACCGCCCACTGGCTGGCGCGGCTTGAGGCGCAGGATCTGCTCTGCGCGCCCGTCCGCGCGCTGGGCGAGGCGCTGGAGGATCCGCAGACTGCGATCAACCGCATGCTGATGACCATCGACCACCCGTTCCTCGGGCCGCTGGAACTGGTCGCCTCGCCGGTGCACCTGAACCGCGAGGCGGTCACCCTGCGCCACCTGCCGCCGAAGCTCGGCCAGCACACCGAGGAGGTGATCGCCGAATTCGGTCTGGTCCGCGCGGCGCCGGAGGTGGCGGAATGACCGTCCGTGTCGATATCGCTGGCCATGTCGCCCGCGTCACCATCGACCGGCCCGAGCGGATGAACGCGGTCGATCCGGAGACCGAGGCGGCGCTCGAGGCCGCCTGGGCGCGGATCGAGGCCGACGACAGCATCCGCTGCGTGGTGCTGACCGGCGCCGGCGACCGCGCCTTCAGCGCCGGCGCCGACATGAAGTCGGACAGCGGCAAGAGCGGGGTGGCCTACTGGGCCGATCTGAACCCCAACGGCTTCGGCGGCATCGCCCTGCGCCGCAGCCTCAAGGTGCCGGTGATCGCCCGGGTGAACGGCCTGGCGCTGGGCGGCGGCATGGAGATGGTGCTGGGCTGCGACATCGTCGTGGCCGCCGATCACGCCCGTTTCGGCCTGACCGAGGCGCGGGTGGGGCGCCTGCCGCTGGACGGCGGCATGGTGGCGCTGCAACGGCTGATCCCGCGCAACATCGCCGCCGGGTTGATGCTGACCGGCCGGATGATGGGCGCGGCAGAGGCGGCGGGCTACGGTCTGGTCAACGCGGTGGTGCCGGCCGCCGATCTGGATGCCGAGGTCGCGGCCTGGGTCGCCGACATCCTGGCCTGCGCGCCGCTGTCGGTGCGGGCGATCAAGACCACGCTGCGCGACACCACCCATCTGACGCCGCAGGAGGCGCGGGCGCTGAAGACGCCGGAGCTGATCGCCGCGCTTGCCTCCGAGGACAGCGAAGAGGGCGTGCGCGCCTTCCGCGAGAAGCGGGCGCCGGTCTGGCGCGGCAGGTAGGGCGCCATGGCGCTGGTGATCAAGGGCGAATGCGTCGATGTGAAGGATGGCATCTGCACCACCTGCTGTCCGGTGGACTGCATCTACGAGGGCGGGCGGATGTTCTACATCCACCCGACCGAATGCATCGAATGCGGCATGTGCGAAAGCATCTGCCCGGTCGATGCGATCCGCTACGAGGATGAGCTGAGCGGCGCCGACGTGGTCTTCGCCGCGCTGAACGCCGCCGCCTTCCGCGCCGCCGATGGCGCGCTGGAGGAACCCGGCGGCTGGTGGCGGGGGCGCGCGCCCCTGCGCGACCCCGAGGCGGTGGCGGCGCTGCCGCCGCGCACCGCGACAGAGATCGAGAGGAGAGCCTGATGCAGGGCGTGATTGCAGCCATTCCCACCCCCGTCGACCAAAGCGGCCGCCCGCAGCGCGCCGCCTTCGCCGAACATGGGCGCTGGGCGCTGGCCAACGGATGTGACGGGCTGAATGTGCTGGGCTCGACCGGCGAGGCGAATTCCTTCGACCATGCCGCGCGGGTCGAGGTGATGGGATGGGCGGCGGCGGAGTTCGGGCCCGATCGGCTGATGGTCGGCACCGGCACGCCGTCGCTGGCCGAGACCGTGGCGCTGACCGCGGTGGCGGACGATCTGGGCTATGGCGTGGCGCTGGTGTTGCCGCCCTATTACTACACCCCGCCCTCGGACGCCGGGCTGATCGCCTGGTATCAGGCGCTGGACGCGGCCCTTGGGGCGCGGAAGATCAGGCTCTATTTCTACAACTATCCGCAGATGACCGGTTTCGGCATCCCGGTGCCGGTGATCGCCGCGCTGCACCGCGCGCGGCCCGAGCGGTTCTGCGGTATCAAGGACAGCTCGGGCGATCTGGCCTATTGCCGGACGCTCGCCGGCCTGCTGCCCCGGCTGCGGGTGTTTCCCAGCAACGAGGCCGCGCTGGCCGAGGCGCGGCAGGCGGGGTTTGCCGGCTGCATCTCCGCCACCGCCAATATCAGCGCGCCGCTCTGCCGGCGGCTGTGGCGGGGCGAGGGGGATCTGCTGCCGCAGGTGGTGGCGTTGCGGCAGGCCATCTCGGCGCAGCCGCTGATCCCTTCGGTCAAACATATGGTGGCCCGCCGCTCCGGCGCGGCGATCTGGGACAATGTCCTGCCGCCCTTCCTGCCGCTTGAGGCGCAGGCGCGGGCGGAACTGGACCGGATCGAATTGCCCCGGCCGCTGGCGGCCGGAGCCGAGACTTGAGGAGAGCGAGATGAGAAAACACGACAACCTGATCGGCGGCGACTGGCTGCCCGCCGCGGACTACCGCGAGAACCGCAACCCGTCCGACGTCTCGGATGTGATCGGCCTCTATGCCCAGGGCGATGCCCAGACGGTGGAGGCCGCCGTCGCCGCCGCCCGCGCGGCGCTGTCCGGCTGGGCCGGGGCGACGCCGCAGCAGCGCCACGACGTTCTGGAATACGTCGGCCGCGTGCTGGCCGAACGGGCGCAGGAGATCGGCCGCCTGCTGTCGCGCGAGGAGGGCAAGACGCTGGCCGAGGGCATCGGCGAGACCATGCGCGCGTCGCAGGTGTTCAAGTTCTTCGCCGGCGAGGCCCTGCGGCAGAGCGGCGAGCTGACCCCCTCGGTCCGGCCCGAGATCGACGTCGAGATCACCCGCGAACCGGTGGGGGTGGTGGGGCTGATCACGCCGTGGAACTTCCCCATCGCCATCCCGGCGTGGAAGACCGCCCCGGCGCTGGCGCATGGCAATTGCGTGGTGCTGAAACCTGCCGACCTGACGCCGGGCTGCGCCCATGTGATCGCCGAGCTGCTGCACGAGGCCGGCTGTCCGCCGGGCGTCTTCAACCTGGTGATGGGGCGCGGCAGCACGGTGGGCGAGGCGATCGTCACCCATCCGGGCATCGACGCGGTGTCCTTCACTGGATCGGTCGCCACCGGGCAGCATATCGCCGAGGTCTGCGGCCGGCTGCGCAAGAAGGTGCAGCTGGAGATGGGCGGCAAGAACCCGATGGTGGTGCTGGACGATGCCGACCTGTCGGTCGCGGTGCCGGCCTGCCTGAACGGCACCTTCTTCTCCACCGGGCAGCGCTGCACCGCCTCGTCGCGGTTGATCGTGACCGCGGGGATCCACGATGCCTTCGTCGCGGAACTGTCACGGCAGATGCGGGCGCTGAAGGTGGGCGACGCGCTCGACCCCGCGACCCAGATCGGCCCGGTGGTCGACGGCAAGCAGCTGCAATCGAACCTCGACTATGTGGCGCTGGCGCGGACCGAGGCGGCTGAGGTGATCGGCGGCGACCGGCTGGAGCTGGGCAAGGACGGCTTCTATCAGGCCCCGGCGCTGTTTCTGGGCACCGACAATTCCATGCGCATCAACCGCGAGGAGATCTTCGGCCCCTGCGGATCGGTGATCCGGGTGGCGGATTACGACGAGGCGCTGGCGGTGGCCAATGACACCGACTTCGGCCTGTCTGCCGGGATCTGCACCGCCAGCCTGAAGGCCGCGCGCGATTTTCGCCGGCAGGTGCAGGCCGGCATGGTGATGGTCAACCTGCCGACAGCAGGCGTGGATTACCACGTTCCCTTCGGCGGGCGAAAGGGTTCCTCCTTCGGGCCGCGCGAGCAGGGCCGCTATGCGGCCGAATTCTATACCACCGTCAAGACCGCCTATGTCTTCGCGGGGTGAGCCGATGGGCAAGGCGACACGGGACAAGTGGGCCCGCCGGTTCCTCGGCCTCTGCGACCATATGGCGGGGTGGAGCGAGGATCGTGACTTCCAGGTCGGCGCGGTGATCGCCGGCCCGGGGCACGAGGTGCGCGCCAGCGGCTACAACGGGCTGCCGCGCGGCGTCTCGGCGGCCGAGGAGGCTCGGTTCGACCGGGCCAGCGGCGAGAAGTTCCACTGGATCGAACATGCCGAGCGCAACGCGATCTACAACGCGGCGCGGATGGGGGTGGCGCTGGCCGGCTGCACCATCTACGTCAACCGCTTTCCCTGCGCCGACTGCGCCCGCGCGGTCATCCAGAGCGGCATCGCGCGGGTCTGCACCCCGCCGAAACCCGCCCATGACGGCGCGCTGGACCACAGTTTCGACGTCTCCGAGGTGCTGCTGCGCGAGGCCGGGGTGATCTGGGAGGAGGCGCCCGAGGGCTATGTGCCGCTCAGCTCCAGATAGCTGTCCTCGGCCGCCAGCACGAAGCGCAGCATGATGTCCTGCGCCCGCACCGCGTCGCGGGTCAGGAAGGCGTCGAGCAGCTGGCGCTGACCCGCGACGATGACGCGATGCGCCTTGTCATCGCGCATCGTCGCCATGCGCACGGTCTGCACCTGTGCCAGATAGCGCTGGATGGTCTTCTTCATCTCTTCGTTCGGGACCGCCTCAAGCCATTCGTTCCGGAACATTTCCGAGGCCTTGTAGAACAGGCTGACGTCGCCACTGTCGATCGTGCTGGCGGCCTGATCGACGGCGATCTTCATCCGCTCCAGCGCCTCGTCGCTCAGCGCGCAGGTGGCCAGCGCCACCGCGCGCGGCTCCAGCAGACGGCGGATCTCGAACAACTCCAGCACCTGGGTGCGGGTCAGGCTGGGCAGCATGAAGCCGCGCGTCGTCGTCTCCAGATAGCCCTCATGCGCCAGCCGCATCAGCGCGTCGCGCACCGGCATCCGCGACATGTTCTGTTCGGCGGCGATGGCGGTGTCGACCAGCCGGTCCTCCGGCGCGATCTGGCCGTACTGAATGCGCCTGAGGTAGTCCTCGTAGATCACGTCGCGCAGGTTGCGTTTGCTGGATTTGGTCACGGGTCACCGCAAAATTAGTATACATTTATTTGGCGATACTCCCAGTTATTCAGGGTATATGCAAGAATATCCCAGATATGCGCCACGTTTTCCCTTCAAATCGTATACGAATTATGCCAGCGTTCCGGCCATAGGCTGCGCGCGGCACAGAATCGCGGGCAGGGACCAACAGCTCGGAGAATACAGATGAACATGTCCAGACGATGGGCCATGGGGCTCGCGGCCGGTGCCGCGCTTCTGGCGATGACCGGCGGGGCGATGGCGGCGGACCCGCTGCGCGTCGGCTCCTATCCCGCCAACCCGCCCTGGGAATTCAAGAACGAGGCCGGCGGGTTCGAGGGCTTCGAGGTCGATATCGTGAACGAGATCGCCAAGCGGATGGGCGCCACCACCGAGATCCAGGGGCTGGATTTCCGCGCGCTCTTCGTCGCCACCGCCTCGCGCCGGGTGGATATGGTGATCTCCTCGCTGACCATCACCAACGAGCGGCTGGACTCGCAGTCCTTCACCCAGCCCTATATCGAGGGCGCGCTGGGCATCGGCGTCAAGGAGGGGGCGGGCATCCACGGGCTGGCGGATCTGAAGGGCAAGCGGGTCGGCTCCATCGCCACCTCCTTCCCCGAGAAATGGCTGCAGGAGCGTGCGGATGAGCTGCAGCTGGGCAGCTATTCCAGCTATGACACCACTGCCAACATGCTGACCGACCTGCGCAGCGGCCGGATCGACGCGGCGGTGAACGACGTGGTCGGCCTGCGCTATGCCTTCACCCAGATGGGCGGGCTGACCGTGGCGCATGAAATCATCACCGGCGAGAAATTCGCCATCATGATGCCCAAGGAGTCCGACAAGCTGGAGCAGGTCAACGCCATCCTGTCCGAGATGAAGGCCGACGGCACCATGGCCGCGTTCTATCAGAAATGGTTCGGCGTGGCGCCCGCCGCGGACAGCCTGACGCTGACCCCGCTGCCGGTGCCGACCTCGGCCGACTGATCCCCGCCGGGCCGCGCCCCGGTGCGGCCCGCTGTCCCCAAGCCACGAAGACCGCCGATGTCCCACGCCCATCTCGCCGCCGCGCAGATCGACGCGCCCGCCGATTTCGCCCTGACCCAGCTGGCCGATGCCCGCGCCATCGGGCGCTGGACGCTGGGCAGCATGGATTTCACGCCGCTGGGCGACGGCCTGTGGCAGGGCACCTCGCTGTTCGACGGCACGACCTCGATCGTCGAGATCGTCGCGCATCGCGCCTTGGGGCTGATCGACTATCACGTCGGTACCGCCGAGGCGCGGGTGCCCCGCATCTCGATTCGCGTCACCCCCGGCCCCGACTGGGGGCTGCGCGCCGATCAGTGCCTCGTGGCGATGACCACCTGGCGCGCCGGCTGGATGGAGGACGACCGCTGGGAGCGTACCCGCAAGACCCATGAGGTCGAGGCGCTGCTGTTCAAGGCGCAGATCGAAACCGCATGGCGGCAGGCGCGGCCATGACCCCGGCGGACTGGCGCAGGCGCTTTCGTCAGGGCGCGGCGGCGGGCCAGACCGCGGCGCTCGCGCCCGGCTACCAGCAGGCCAATATCGCCATCGTGCCGGCAGAGGCCGCCGATGAGTTCGAGGCCTTTCTGCGCGCCAATCCCGCCGCCTGCCCGCTGCTGGCGCGGGGGCGGGCGGGCGATCCGACGCTGCCCGCGCTGGGCGCAGGCATCGACATCCGCCACGACCTGCCGCGCTACCGGCTGTTCGAGGATGGCCGCCCCGGCGCGCGGGTCACCGATATCGCGGCGCAGTGGCGCGACGATCACGTCACCTTCGCCATCGGCTGTTCGCTGAGCTTCGAGGCCGATCTGGTCGCCGGCGGCGTCGCTCTGCGCTGCTACGGGCCGGGGGTCAGCTGCTCGGCCTTCGACACCGGTCTGGCCAATGTGCCGGCGGGACGGTTCGGTGGCAATCTGGTGGTCTCGATGCGGGCGATCCGCGCCGATCAGCTGGAGCTGGCGACGGATCTGACCCGCCACCACCCGCAGGCGCATGGCGCGCCGGTGCATGCGGGCGATCCAGCGGCGATCGGGGTGGATCTGTCGCGACCGATCGACGGGCTGGGGCTGACCGATATCCGCCCCGGCGAGGTGCCGGTGTTCTGGGCCTGCGGCGTCACGCTGGAGCGCGCCATCGCCAGCGCCGGGCTGACCGCGATCACCCATGCGCCGGGCCATATGCTGATCACCGATCTGCCCGCGGGCGGGGCGAAGCGGAGCTGAGCCATGGAAATCCTGGACATCTTCTTCAACATCGAGGTGATGCGCAAAGCCTTCCCGATCCTGCTGCGGGGGCTGGGCAACACCCTGCTTCTGGGGCTGGCGGCCATCGTCTTCGGCGGCATCGGCGGGGTGCTGATCTGCCTGATGCGGCTCTATGCGCCCAAGGCCTTCCGCATCCTCGCCGTGCTCTACATCGACCTGATGCGCGCCATCCCGATCCTGGTGGTGCTGATCCTGGTCTATTACGCGCTGCCCTTCGTCGGCATCGTCTTCTCTTCCTTCACCGCCGCGACCATCGCGCTGTCGCTGGTGCTGGCCGCCTATACCGCCGAGGTGGTGCGCGCCGGGATCGAGGCGGTGCCGAAGGGCCAGTTCGAGGCCGCCGAGGCGCTGGGCCTCTCCTTCGTGCTGACCATGCGCAAGGTGATCCTGCCGCAGGCGATCCGCATCGTGATCCCGCCGCTGGCCTCCTATTCGGTGTCGATCGTCAAGGACACCTCGCTCGCCTCGGTGGTGGCGATGAACGATCTGCTGAAGCAGGCCACCGACACCCAGGCGCTGTTCGCCAACCCGACGCCGCTGCTGGTGGCAGCGGTGATCTATATCGCCATCCTCTGGCCGCTGGTGCGGTTCACCGGCTGGCTCGAGAAGACATATCAGCGCGGCTATCACCGCTGATCCCCTTTGTCCCGGCAGTCTTGGCGCCGGGGCGTCGCAAGACCGGAGAGAATACCGATGCCCGACATGACCGCCGGAGAGGCCTATCTGCTCTATCATTCGATCGGCCAGTACCCCGAGAAGGCCGCCGACATGAAACGCGGGCTCGGCGCCTTCACCGACAGCTGGTGCGCCTGCGACGACGGGCAATGGGCCTATGCGCTGGAGCGGCGGCAGCGGTTCCTCGACCTCTGGCGCGGCATCGTCAACGCGCCGGAGGGCACGCTGACCAGCTGCGAAAGCGTCACCAGCGGGCTCTATTCGCTGATCGGCGCGCTGCCGGAGCGCTACCTGAAGGGGCGCAAGGTGCTGGTGGCGGGCGATTGCTTCCCCTCGCTGCATTTCCTGCTGACCGGGCTGGCGCCGCGGCTGGGCTTCACGCTGCAGACCGTGCCGCTGCGCCCCGGCGCCACCTGGGTCGAGGATGAGGACGTGATCGCCGCCTGGGGGCCGGATGTCGGCGTGGCACTGCTGACCTGGGTCAGCTCGACCTCTTCGGCGCGTTGCGATCTCGACCGGCTGGTTGCCCATGGCCGCCGGATGGGCAGCCTGATCGGCACCGACATCACCCAGGGCGCCGGGCTGCTGCCCTATGACGTGATGGCGCCGAAGGTGGATTTCAGCCTGTCGACCAGTCTGAAATGGATGTGCGGCACGCCGGGGGCGGGGGTGCTCTATGTCGCGGCCGACGTCATCCCCGACTGCCGCCCGGCGCTGCGCGGCTGGTTCTCGCAGGACGATATCTTCTCCTGGGCGCTCGACGCCTTCGACTATGCCCCCGACATCCGCCGGTTCGACCATGGCACGCCCGGGACGGTGGCGGCGATCGCCAGCCTGCCGGCGCTGGAATGGCACGCGCGGCAGGACCGGGCGGGGATGCTGGCGCACAACCGGGCGCTGTCGGCGGCGCTGTTGGCGGGGCTTGAGGATCTGGGTCTGAAACTGGCCTCGCCCCGCGACCCGGAGCGGCGCGGCGGCAGCCTGATGGTGACCCTGTCCGACAGCCACCGGGGCGCCGATGTGGTGGCGGCGCTGCGCGCGGCGCGGGTCCATGTCGACGCCCGCGGCCAGACCCTGCGGATGTCGCCCGGCGCGGTCACCACTGTCGTCGGTGTGGAGCGTGCGCTGGCGCAACTGGGACGCGTCCTGCGGGGCTGAGCTGCCCGGTCCGCCCGCGCGACGCCGCGACCTGCGATGGCATGGGAATTGCGTTGCGCGCGGAAACCGGGCAGAAAGGCGGTATGAGAGCCCTGGGCCACCTTCGTCTGTTCGGGATCGCGCTGACGCTGATCCTTGCCGTTGCGACGGCGGCGCTGGGTTTTGCCCATCGGCCGCCCTCGGCCGACGCCGAGGCCTTTGCCGCCTATGTGCTGGCCGGCGGCGATCTTGCCGATCTGTGCGGCGATACGGATGGCGACGGGCTCAGCGATCACGACTGCCCCGCCTGTCATCTGACCGCCAGCACGCTGGCCCCCGATCCGGTCGAAACCCCCCGCTCGGCCGAGCTGCGCTTTGTCGCGCAGGTCGTCGCCCCGCGCGAGAGCCGGGCGGTGCGCCCGGTGTTCGACCCCGCGCACGGTTTGCGCGCGCCTCCCTTCCTCGCCTGATTTCGATCTCGCGCCACTGATCTGACGCGGGTGCCGTGCCCCCCGGGGCGCGCGCCCTGTTGCCGGTGCATCGAGATCCCGGCCCGGCTGCCGCGCTTTGCCGGCGCCCGCCCGCCATTCACGACATTCAGGAACGCATCCGTGCCCCCGCCAGGGTGCGGTTGTCAGGCCGGGCGGGCATCCCGGCTGCCGTTACGGACATATGCCCGGACAAGGAACAGGACATGAAACTCATTCAAACCACGCTGGCCGCACTGACGCTGAGCGCCCCCGCCGCGCTGGCCCATGTGACGCTGGAGGAGCAGCAGGCGCCGCAGGGCGCGACCTATAAGGCGGTGCTGCGCGTCGGCCATGGCTGCCTGGGCGAGGCGACGCTGAAGCTGCGCGTGCAGATCCCCGAGGGGGTGATCGCCGTCAAGCCGATGCCGAAACCGGGCTGGACGCTGGAGACCGTCACCGGCGCCTATGCCGCCAGCTACGACTATTACGGCACGCCGATGGCCGAGGGGGTCAAGGAGATCGTCTGGACCGGCGAGCTGCCGGATGCCTGGTACGACGAATTCACCTTCCGCGCCAAGCTGACCGATGCGCTGCCGGCGGGGAGCACGATCTATTTCCCGGTGGTGCAGGATTGTGCCACCGGCGCCAACCAATGGACCCAGATCCCGGCCGCGGGGCAGAACGCCCATGATCTGGAGCATCCTGCGGCCGGCCTCGCCATCACCGAGCCCGGTCACGACCATCATTGAGTTCGCGGGTCTGCCGGGCGGAGTCCCTTGCCTGGCAGGCCCCCGTCAGATCGCGCCCAGTTGCGTGTGCGGCGCGGTCTACTTCCCCCGCTGGGTGGCGACCCGGCGGGGGCTTTTGTTTCCAGCCTCAGTCCGGCTCGACCCAGGCAGGCATGCCGAAGATGATCTTCTCGATCAGCCGGTCGAAATCGGCGGCCTCCGCCGGGGTGAGCGGGGCGAACATCGCGCGCTGGCGGGTCTCGAACAGCGGCAGGACGCGATCCACCGCCGCCTGGCCCTCGGGCGTGATCAGCAGCGGCTTGGCGCGCTTGTCGCTGGCGTCGCGGCCGCGGCTGACCAGCCCCGCCGCCAGCAGCTCCGACACCGCGCGGCTGATCGAGTTCTTCGGCAGGCCGGTGATCAGCCCGATGTCGCGGGCCACCAGCCCGGGCTGCTGCGACAGGCTGAACAGGATGACGAAGCCGGCGCGCGACAGGCCGAATCGCTCCTGCACCTCGCGGTAGAGCGGGCCGGTGAAGAAGTTGGCGACAAAGCTGATCCGCCAGGCCGGTGCCAGCCGGGTGTCGTGCAGCATGGTCAGCGATAGCGGGCTGAACAGGTCGGCGATGGCGCGGGCGGCCTCGCTTTCGGGGTCATAGGTCATGCTCATGGCTCCTTCTACCGCAGGCCGGTTCCAGATGGAACTTTACAAAAGGTTCCATAAGGAACTATATTGACCCTGCGCCCCCCCGGGCGCAACAGGGAGGAAGACATGACCAGAATGACCATCTGGGCGGGCGTCGCGGCGCTGTGCCTGACCGCGAGCCTTGCCGGCGCCACCGAACTGCGGATGATCGGGGCCTTCCCCGAGAATTTCGTCTATACCCGCGAGGTGGCCAAACCCTTCGCCGAGCTGATTGCCGAGGAATCCGGCGGCGATCTGACCATCGCCTATACCGGCCCCGACGCGGTGCCGCCGCTGGAGCAGTTCGAGCCGACCCAGGCCGGCGTCTTCGACGTGCTGTTCACCCACCCGGCCTATCACGCCGGCACCAGCTCGCTCGGGCTGGCGATCGACGCCATCGCCGCCGATCCGGTGGCGCGGCGCAAGGCGGGCATCCTGGACTATATCGACGCGCAGTATCAGCAGCTGGGGCTCAAGCTGCTGGCGGCGCCGCCCACCGGCAGCACCGGCTTCCGCTACTATCTGCGCGCGCCGATCACCGGCAAGCCGGCCTTCGCCGGGCGGCGCATCCGCGGCACCGTCTCCTATCACCCGATGATCGAGGCGCTGGGCGGCTCCGGCGTGGTGCTGGGCGGCGGTGAGGTCTATTCGGCGCTGCAGACCGGCGTCGTCGACGGCGCCGCCTGGGGGCTGACCGGGGCGCTCGATTTCAAGTGGTACGAGGTCGCGGGCTATATGGCCGAACCGGCCTTCGGCCAGGTCGGCGTGATGATCTTCATGAACCTCGACAGCTGGAACGGGCTGAGCGCCGAGCAGCAGGCCGCCATCGAGCGAGCTTCGCTGCGGCTGGAGAGCGATAGCGTCACCCGGCTCGACACGCTGGCGGCGGCGGAACGCGCGGCGCTGCTGGAGCACGGCATGCAGGTCACCGAATTCGCCCCCGAGGAGGCTGCGCAGCTGGAAAGCCTGTGGTCCGGCGGCGTCTGGCAGGTGGCCGCCAAGGGCGCCCCCGGTCCGGTCGGCGAACTGCTCAAGCTGGCGCAGGCGGCGGGTCTTTCAGAATGACCGCGCTGGGGCGCCTGCACGATCTGACCTCCCGCTGGC
>JBFXGQ010000020.1:0-18759 GCA_050177915.1 Pseudodonghicola sp.
TCGACGTTGATCGTCTCAAAGGCCATGTGCTTTTCGCTCTCGCTTGTTGCAGTTAGCTGCGATTCCTTACCATGCGCGCGCCATGGTTCAAGTTATCTTTGGCAGGCCGGACAGTAGAAGGTCGACCGCCCCGACTGCACCTTGCGGTGGATCGTCTGGCCGCACCCCGGGCTGCGGCAGGGCTGGCCCTCGCGCCCGTAGACGTCGAAGGAATGCTGGAAATATCCAAGCTCCCCATCGGCTTGGCGGAAATCCTTCAGCGAGGATCCGCCCGCCGCGATGGCCCGTTCCAGCACGTCGCGGATCGCCGGAACCAGGCTGGCCACCCGGGGCGCGGCGATCTGCCCCGCCTTGCGCAGGGGCGAGATGCCGCTACGGAACAAGGCCTCGCAGACATAGATATTTCCCAGTCCGGCGACGATTCCCTGATCCAGCAGCGCCGATTTGACCGGGGTGTTCTTGCCCTTGAAGGCCGCCACCAGATAGGCTTCGCTGAAATCGTTGCCCAGCGGTTCGGGCCCCAGCACCGACAGCAGCCTGTGCTGATCCGCCGTCGCCGTGGGCAGCAGATCCATCGCCCCGAAGCGGCGCGGATCGTTGAAGGTGATGCGCGCACCGCTTTCCATGTGAAACACCACATGATCGTGCTTCTCGCGCGCCGGATGCTCGTGCACGAAACGCCCCAGCGGATCGCCCGACACCGTCATCCGCCCCGACATCCCCAGATGGATCAGCAGCGTCTCGCCCGTGTCCAGATCCCCCAGCAGGTATTTCGACCGCCGCCGCAGCTGCAGCACCCGCCGCCCGGTCAGCCGTTCGGCCATCCGCTCGGGAAAGGGCCAGCGCAGATCGGGGCGGTTGACCTCGACCTTCGCCATCACCTGCCCCTCCATCACCGGGGCCAGACCGCGACGAACCGTCTCGACTTCGGGCAATTCCGGCATTCTGGTCATCCTCATCCACCGGGCCGCATTGTGCCCGCCCGCATCGGCCCTATAACAAGGGCGGATCGCAAGGAACGGCAAGACCCCATGGCAGACCAGACGGACAAGACCACCCATTTCGGATTCCAGACCGTGCCCGAGGCCGAGAAGGCCGGGCGCGTGCAGGGCGTGTTCAATTCGGTGGCGTCGAAATACGACATCATGAACGATGTCATGAGCATGGGCATCCACCGGGTCTGGAAGGACGCGATGATGGACTGGCTGGCGCCGCGCCCGGGGCAGAGCCTGCTCGACGTGGCCGGCGGCACCGGCGACATCTCCTTCCGCTTCCTCGACCGGGCCGGTCGCGGCCATGCCACCGTGCTCGATCTGACCGAACCGATGCTGGTCGAGGGGCGCAAGCGGGCCGAGGCGGCGCAGATGGCCGACAGCCTCGACTGGGTGGTGGGCGACGCCATGGCGCTGCCCTTCGCCGACAATAGCTTCGACGTCTACACGATCTCCTTCGGCATCCGGAACGTGACCCGGCCGCAGGACGCGCTGGCCGAGGCCTATCGCGTGCTGAAGCCCGGCGGCCGGCTGATGGTGCTGGAATTCTCGCAACTGCCCAACGAGGGTCTGCAGAAGCTCTACGATCTCTACAGCTTCAACGTCATCCCGCGCATGGGCAAGCTGATCGCCAACGACCGCGACAGCTACCAGTATCTGGTCGAATCGATCCGCAAGTTCCCCGATCAGGAGACCTTCCTGTCGATGATCCGCGCCGCCGGCTTCGAGAACGCCAAGTACCGCAACCTGTCGATGGGCATCGCGGCGCTGCATTCGGGCTGGAAGCTGTGAGAGGGCCGCATAACCTCTGGCGCCTGATCCGCACCGGCGCCACACTGGAACGGACCGGGGCGATGGGCGTGGTGCTGGATGCCTTCGAGGCGCCGCGGGCGCTGCGGCTGCTGGCCCATGGGCTGGGCAAACCCTTCATGTGGCTGGGCTACAAGGGCGACCCGGCGATGCCGCCGGCCACCCGGGCGCTGACCGCGCTGGGACCCGCCTATATCAAGTTCGGCCAGGTGCTTTCGACCCGCCCCGATGTTGTGGGCGGCGAGCTGGCGCAACAGCTGCGCGTGCTGCAGGACAAGCTGCCGCCGTTCTCCCGCGATGCCGCCAAGGCCGAGATCCAGCGCGAGCTGGGGCTGTCGGTCGAGGAGCTGTTCTCCGAATTCTCCGAACCGATCGCGGCAGCCTCGATCGCCCAGGTGCACCGCGCCCGGCTGGCCGACACCGGCCAGGACGTGGCGGTCAAGGTGCTGCGCCCGGGGATCGAGCGCGCCTTCCGCCGCGACGTCGACGCCTTCTATTTCGCCGCCCGCATCGTCGAGCTCTTCGCGCCCTCGGCGCGCCGGCTGCGGCCGATGGATGTGATCACCCATTTCGACGGCGTGGTGCGGGGCGAGCTGGATCTGCGGCTGGAAAGCTCGGCCGCCTCGGAATTCGCCGCCAATACCGCCGATGACGCGGGATTCCGCGTGCCGCCGATCCTGTGGCACCTGTCGGCGCGGCGGGTGATGACGCTGGGCTGGGCCGACGGGGTGCCGCTGGGCGACAATGACGCCATCGACGCCGCCGGCCACGACCGCGACGTGCTGGGCGAACGGGTGCTGACCCTGTTCCTGCAACACGCGCTGCGCGACGGCTATTTCCACGCCGACATGCATCAGGGCAACCTCAAGGTCGCGCCCAACGGCGATATCATCGCCTATGACTTCGGCATCATGGGCCATATCAACGAATACACCCGCCGGGTCTATGCCGAGATCCTCTATGGCTTCATCCGCCGCGACTACAAGCGCGTGGCCGAGGTGCATTTCGAGGCGGGCTATGTCCCCGCCGACCGCGATGTCGAGGAATTCGCCCGGGCGCTGCGTGCGGTGGGCGAGCCGATCTTCGGCATGGACGCCACCCATATCTCGATGGGCCGGCTGCTCTCCTACCTCTTCGAGGTCACCGAACGCTTCGGCATGGAGACGCGGACCGAGCTGATCCTGCTGCAACGCACCATGGTGGTGGTCGAGGGCGTGGCCCGCTCGCTCAACCCGCATATCAACATCTGGCAGGTCGCCCGACCGGTGGTCGAGGATTACATCAAGCAGTCGATCGGCCCGCGCGCCATGCTCAGCGATCTGGTCAAGACCGCCCGGGTGATGGGCCGGTTCGGCCCCCGCCTGCCGGGGCTGGTCGAGGCCGCCCTGATCGCCCAGACCCATCCCGCCACCCGCCAGACCCGGCGCAGCCGCGGCGCGCTGATCGGCGCCGGGGCGCTGGGGCTGCTGGTCGGCGCCGGCGCTGCCGCGGCCGCCTTCGCCCTGCTGGGCTGAGCGGTCAGGCCCGGCGCAGCGCCGCCAGCGCCGCCTGCCCCAGGATCAGCGCACCGGCGCCGCCGATGACACCCGCCGCCGACCGGTTCAGCCGCCTGAGCGCCGCCGGCCGCGTCATCAGGCTGCGCGCCCGTGTGGCGAGCAGCGCATAGGGCACCAGCACGACATAGAGGATCAGCAGGGTCAGCACCGCCAGACCGGCCCATTCGCCGATGCCGACACCGCTCAGGTCCATCACCGTCGGCAGCAGCGCCAGATAGAAAACGATGGTCTTGGGGTTGCCCAGCGTCACCGCGAAACCGGCCAGAAACGCCCGGCCGCCGGTCCGCGCGCCGCTCGCCTGCACCCGCGCCAGCCCGCCCTTGCTGGTCCAGAACGCATAGGCGATGTAGAGCAGATAGGCGCCGCCCAGGATCTTGATCAGCAGGAAGGCCCCGGCGAAGATCTGCGCCACCGCCGCCAGACCGGCCACCGCGACGGTCAGATAGACCACATCGCCCAGCGCGATCCCCGACAGGAAGAACAGCGCGGCGCGCAGATTGCCGCCCAGCGCCTGGCCGACCAGCGCGGCGATGCCGGGCCCGGGAATGACCGCCGCGATCGACAGCGCGGCCGCATAGGCAAGGAAGGGGGCGATGATCTCCATGGGAACCTCACAAATCGACGACAGCCCAGCTCTACGCGATTCCGCCGCCCCCCGAAACCACCCCGCAAACGAACAGACGCGACGCCCTTCACGGCGCCGCGCCCGGTCTTTTTCTGGCTGGAAATATCCTCGGGGGTGAATTGGCCGCAGGCCAAGAGGGGGCGGACAGCCCCCTCCCCCTGCGCGCGGTCAGATCCGCTCGATCGCCAGCGCGATGCCCTGACCGCCGCCGATGCACATGGTGATCAGCCCGCGCTTGCCGCCGGTGCGCTCCAGCTCGTAGAGCGTCTTGACGGTGACCAGCGCGCCGGTGGCGCCGACCGGGTGGCCCAGCGCGATGGCGCCGCCATTGGGGTTCACCTTGGCCGGGTCGAGGTCGAGCTCCTTGCTCACCGCCAGCGCCTGGGCGGCAAAGGCCTCGTTCGATTCGATCACGTCGAAATCGCTGGCCTTCAGCCCGGTGCGCTTCAGCAGCGCCTGCACCGCCGGGATCGGGCCGATGCCCATCACCTCGGGCCGCACGCCGGCATGGGCATAGCCCAGCACCCGCGCCTTGGGCTTCAGTCCGGCGCGATGCGCCGCCTCGGCGGTGGCCAGCACCACCGCGGCCGCGCCGTCGTTGATGCCGCTGGCGTTGCCGGCGGTGACGGTGCCGTCCTTCCTGAACACCGGCCGCAGCCCGGCCAGCGCCTCGGCGCTGGTGGCCTTGGGATGTTCGTCGACCTTGAAGTCCACCATCTCGCGCTTGACCTTGACCGGCACCGGCACGATCTCGCGCTCGAACAGGCCCTCGGCGATGGCGCGGGCGGCGCGCTTCTGGCTTTCCAGCGCGAAGGCGTCCTGCTCGGCGCGGCTGACGCCGAACTCATCGGCGACATTCTCGGCGGTGACGCCCATATGGCCGGTGCCGAAGGGGCAGTTCAGCGTGCCCAGCATCATGTCCAGCGCCCGGACGTCGCCCATCTTGGCGCCCCAGCGGGCGTCGGGCAGGATATAGGGCGCGCGCGACATGCTTTCGGCACCGCCGGCCAGCGCGAATTCCGCATCGCCCAGCATCAGCGACTGCACCGCCGAGACGATCGCCTGGGCGCCCGAGCCGCACAGCCGGTTGACGTTCATCGCCGGGGTGCCGTTGGGAACACCGGCCTGGATCGCCGCCACCCGCGACAGATACATGTCGCGCGGTTCGGTGTTGATCACATGGCCGAACACCACATGGCCGATCAGCGCCGGGTCGACGCCGGCCCGCTCCATCGCGGCCTTCGAGGCGATGGTGGCGGTTTCGGTCGGCGGCACGGCGGCCAGCGCCCCGCCGAAGGTGCCGATGGCGGTCCGCGCCCCGTCCAGAATTACGATCTCGGTCATGACTTGCGTCTCCTCGTTCAGATTCGCGCGCATTATGGTCGTGCCCTGGGGGAATGTCTGCCCGTGACGTTGTGGCAAAACTGCGCATCCCGTCACTTGACAGAAGGGGCTTTGCGCCGCAGGACTTCCGCCATGACGGATGAGACCGACGATATCCTGTCGCGCCTGCCGGCGCGGCTGAAACAGGCCCGGCGCGCCAAGGGGCTGTCGCTGGAGGCGGTGGCACGGCTGTCGGGCGTGTCGCGGTCGATGGTCAGCCAGATCGAGCGTGGCGAATCCAGCCCGACGATCGCGACGCTGTGGAACCTGACCCGCGCGCTGCAGGTGGATTTCGCCGGCCTGCTGGAAAGCGAGAGCGGCGCCGAGCGGGTCGAGGTGCTGCGCGCCGGCGCGGTGCCGCGGATCGACATGGGCCAGGGCTGCGAGATCCTGATCCTGTCACCGCCCGAGGAGGCCGGCCGGCACGAGGTCTATGACATCCGCTTTGCGGCCGGCGGCCGGCTGGTCAGCCAGCCGCATCAGCGCGGCGCCACCGAATCCCTGACCGTGCTGTCCGGCCGCGTGCGGGTCAGCTCGGGCACCACCGCCGACCTGCTGGAGGAGGGCGACACCGCCCGCTACGCCGCCGATATCTCGCATGCGATCCTGGCCGAGGATGGCCCGGCGCGGGTGTTCCTGATCGTGAAGGACGCCTGACGCTATCCGTTAAGCCCGAAAAATCCGTTAAGACGGATATATATCCGTCATACTGAATTTTCCTGTTCCGGAATCGCCCGGGCCATGCTAGCCTTTCCCCGGACAAGGGGAGAGTTCACCATGGCGGAAGCCTTTCTGAAGGACATTGCCGATACGCTGGCCGGCATCGAGGCCGAAGGCCTCTACAAGCGCGAGCGCCTGATCACCTCGCCCCAGGGTGGCGAGATCGACGTCCGCAAGGACGGCGGCGCGGCGCATGTCATCAACCTCTGCGCCAACAACTACCTCGGGCTGGCCGACCACCCCGCGCTGATCGCCGCCGCCAAACAGGCGCTGGACGCGCGCGGCTATGGCATGGCGAGCGTCCGCTTCATCTGCGGCACCCAGGACCTCCACCGGCAGCTGGAGGAGCGGCTGGCGGAGTTCCTCGGCATGGACGACGCCATCCTCTACGCCGCCTGTTTCGACGCCAACGGCGGGCTGTTCGAACCGCTGCTGGGCCCGGAGGATGCGGTGATCTCCGACGCGCTGAACCACGCCTCGATCATCGACGGCATCAGGCTCTGCAAGGCACGGCGCTATCGCTACGCCAATTCCGATATGGCGGATCTTGAGCGGCAGCTGCAGCAGGCCCGGGCCGACGGCGTGCGCCATACCCTGATCGCAACGGACGGCGTCTTCAGCATGGACGGCTATCTGGCCCGGCTGCCGGAAATCCGCACGCTGGCCGATCAATACGGCGCCCTGCTGATGGTGGACGATTGCCATGCCACCGGCTTCATGGGGCCGAACGGCGGCGGCACGCCGGATCATTTCGGCACCAGCGTCGACATCCTGACCGGCACCCTGGGCAAGGCGCTGGGGGGCGCCATCGGCGGCTATACCGCCGGGCCGCAGCCGGTGATCGACCTGCTGCGGCAACGCTCGCGCCCCTATCTCTTCTCCAACGCGTTGCCGCCGGCGGTGGTCGCCGCCGGGATCGCGGCGATCGGGCTGGTCGAAGAGGGCGGCGCCCTGCGCAAGCAATTGCACGACAACGCCGCCTATTGGCGCGCGGGGCTTGAGGCGCTGGGGTTCGACCTGCTGCCCGGCGAGCACCCCATCGTGCCGGTGATGCTGGGCGAGGCGCGGCTGGCGCAGCAGATGGCGGCGCAGCTGTTCGACGAGGGCGTCTATGTCTCCGGCTTCTTCTATCCGGTGGTGCCCAAGGGACAGGCGCGCATCCGCACCCAGATGAACGCCGCGCTGACGCGCGAGGAACTGGATCGCGCACTCGCCGCGTTCGAGACGGCGGGCAAGGCCTGCGGGGTGATCGCATGAGACCGAAGACCATGAAAGCGCTGGAGAAATCCCACGCTGCCGAGGGGCTGTGGATGATCGAGGCGCCGGTGCCCGAGATCGGCCCGGACGACGTGCTGATCAAGGTGCACAAGACCGGCATCTGCGGCACCGACGTGCATATCTGGAACTGGGACGACTGGGCGCAGCGCACCGTGCCGGTGCCGCTGATCACCGGCCATGAATTCGCCGGCGAGATCGTCGAGATCGGCCGCAACGTCGACGATCTTGAGATCGGCCAGCGCTGCTCCGGCGAAGGCCATCTGATCGGCCACCATTCCCGCCAGGTGCGCGCCGGCCGCTTCCACCTGGACCCGGAGACGCGCGGCATCGGGGTCAACGAACAGGGCTGTTTCGCCGAATACCTGCGGCTGCCCGCCTTCAACGTGGTGCCCCTGCCCGACGCGATCCCGGACGAGATCGGCGCCATCCTCGACCCCTTGGGCAATGCGGTGCACACCGCGCTCAGCTTCGATCTGGTGGGGGAGGATGTGCTGATCACCGGCGCCGGCCCCATCGGCATCATGGCGGCGGCGGTGGCGCAGCATGTGGGCGCCCGCCATGTGGTGATCACCGACGTGAACCCCTATCGGCTGGCACTGGCCGAAAAGGTCACCGATGTGGTCGCGGTCAACACCGCCGAAGTCGATCTCAGCGATGTGATCGCCGATCTGGGCATGAAGCAGGGCTTCGACGTCGGCCTTGAGATGTCGGGCAACCAGACCGCGCTGGAACAGATGATCGAGGCGCTGGTGATGGGCGGACGCATCGCCATGCTGGGGCTGCCGGCGGGAAAATCGCAGGTGGACTGGCGCCGCATCGTCTTCAAGGCGCTGACCATAAAGGGAGTCTACGGCCGCGAGATCTTCGAGACCTGGTACAAGATGATCGCCATGCTGGAGGACGGGCTGGACATCAGCCGCATCATCACCCATCGCTATGGGGCGGATGACTTCGCGCAGGGGTTCGCGGCGATGCGCTCGGGCCGGAGCGGCAAGGTGGTGCTGGACTGGACCTGAGCGCCGGGGGCTCTGCCCCCGGACCCCCGGGATATTTCCAGCCAGAAAAAGAACGGACAGATGGCATTCACTTCGATCCTTGAGGCAATCGGCAATACCCCCGCGGTCTGGCTCGACCGGCTGGTGGCGGCGCGCGGGCTGGAGGGGCGGATCCTGGCCAAGCTGGATTACCTGAACCCCGGCTTCTCCAAGAAGGACCGCGCGGCGAAGGGCATCATCGAGGCGGCCGAGGCCGCCGGCGCGCTGGCGCCGGGGCAGGTGGTGGTCGAGCTGACCAGCGGCAATATGGGCACCGGCCTGGCTATCGTCTGCGCCATCAAGGGATACCCTTTCGTGGCGGTGATGAGCCGGGGCAATTCGCCCGAGCGCGCCCGGATGATGGCGGCGCTGGGGGCCGAAGTGGTGCTGGTCGATCAGGCGCCCGGCTCGGTACCGGGGGAGGTTTCGGGCGCCGATCTGGCGCGGGTCGAGGAGGAGGCGCAGCGGATCACGCAGGCGCGCGGCGCCTTCCGCGCCGACCAGTTCGGCCATCCGGGCAATGCGGCGGCGCATGCGGCGGGCACCGGGCCCGAGCTCTGGGCCGATTCCGAGGGCACGCTCACGGCCTTCGCCGATTTCGCCGGGTCGGGCGGCACCTATGGCGGCACCATCCGGGCGCTGAAGGCGCGCAATCCGGCGCTGCGCGGCTATCTGGTCGAGCCCGAGGGCGCCGCCGTGCTGGCCGGCCGGCCGCTGACACAACCCGGCCACCCGATCCAGGGCGGCGGCTATGCGATGGCGGATCTCGCCCAGCTCGTGGGTGCGCCGGTTGACGGCTATCTGGCGATCTCGGGCGCGGTGGCGCGCGATACCGCCCGCGCGCTCGCCCGCGAGGAGGGGATTTTCGGCGGCTTCTCCGGCGGCGCCAATGTGGCCGCCGCGCTGGAGCTGCTGGCCGGGCCGGAGAAGGGCGGCACCGTGGCGGTGATCATCTGCGACAGCGGGCTGAAGTACCTCTCGACCGACCTCTGGCCCTGACCGCCGCCTTTTTCTGGCCGGAAATATCCCGGGGGGCTCCGCAGGAGACGGGGCAGAGCCCCCGCTGACCGGCGCCGCCGGTCAGCCCTGCGGCAGCAGCGGCACCCGCCCGTGATCGGTAAGCAGCCAGCAGCGGCCGCCCTCCAGCACCGCCGGATGGATCGGCCGGCCATAACCCGCGCCGCCGTCGAGGTCGATGCGGTTGCCGAAGTGCTGCGGATAATCCAGCGCGGTATGGCCGTGCACCACCAGCCAGGGATAGGGCCGCGGATCGGTCAGGAACGGGTCGCGGATCCAGATCAGATCCTCGGGGTCCTGCGCCGGCAGCGACACGCCGGGGCGGATGCCCGCATGCACGAACAGCAGCCCGCCACGCTCCAGCAGTCTCGGCCGCGCCTCGAGGAAAGCCAGATGCGCGGTCGGCACCGCCGCCTGCGCGGCGGCGAAGAGATCGGAGAGCGGCGTGCTCTCCGGTGCCGCGACGCCGTAGGAGGCCAGCGTGTCCAGCCCGCCCAGCCGCGGGTCGGTCCAGGGCCGGCGCGACAGAATGCGCGGGTCGTGCACCACGCCGCCGCGCAGGAAGCGGGCGAACATGGCGTCGTGATTGCCCAGCAGCACCTGCCAGGGCCGACCCGCCGCCAACCCCTCCATCAGCCGGTCGATTACGCCGCGGCTGTCGGGGCCTCGGTCCACCAGATCGCCCAGGAACACCACGGGCGCCGCGGCGCCGCCATCGGTGGCAATGAGATCCAGCGCGCGGTCGAGCTGGTCGAGATGGCCGTGGATATCGCCCACGGCGTAGATCGGGTCTGTCATCGGATCGGCCTGCGTTGCTGTCGCCGATGCCTACCCCGCCCCGGGCCGAAAGGCCACCGGCGCGCTGCCGTCATTCAGCGGCGCCAGGATCGCGGCGATCTGGTCGCGCAGCCAGCGGTGCGCCGGCGCCCAGCTGTTGCGGCGGTGCCAGACCATGGTGATCGCCACATTCGGAATCGGCATCGGCGGCTGGAACAGCTCAAGCCCGATCCGGGGCGCCATCCGCTCGGCCAGCTGATGCGGGATCAGCGCGATCAGGTCGCTTTGCGACACCGCGTGATAGACGCCGGAGAAGACCGGCAACGTCATCGCCACATGCCGCATCCGCCCAACCCGCGCCAGCGCCGCGTCGCCCATGGCGCGCGCCTTGCCCTCGGGCGAGAACACCACATGCTGCAGGTCGCAGAACAGATCGAGCGGCAGCTGATCGCCGGGGCTGAGCCCCGCGCGCGCCAGCCGGGGATGGCCGCGGCGCGCGATCACCACGAAGCGCGAGGTATGGACGCGGCGCCGCTCGGTCCAGGCGGGAAAGTCGGTCTCGGGGATGATGGCGATATCGACCTGATAGCGTTCGACCGAGTCGACGTAATTGTCGGGCACCAGATCGACCATATGCACCAGCATCTGCGGCGCATGGCGCGACAGGTGTTCGGCCAGTTTCGGCATCAGCAGTTCGGCGTAGAAATCGCTGCCCGACAGCCGGAAGGTGTCGCGGGCGCGCAGCGGGTCGAAGCGGTTCGGGCGCGACAGCAGGCGCCGGGTATCGTCGAGAATGCCGCGCAACGGGTCGCGCAGGGATTCGGCGAACTCGGTGGCGATCAGCCTTCGCCCCTGACGCACGAACAGCGGGTCGTCCAGCGCCGTGCGCAGCCGGCCCAGCGCCGCCGAGACCGCCGGCTGCGACAGCCCGATGCGGCGCCCTGCCTCGGTGGTCGAGCCGGTCTCGAGCAGCGCGTCGAGTACCCGCAGGAGGTTCAGATCGAAGCTCGCCAAATTCATGGGACAAATTCCAAAGATACGGTCAATCAATTTTCCATATAACGCTGCCCGCGCCATCCTGTCACCCATCAGCGGAGAGGCGGGCGGAGGAGGCCGGCACCATGCACACCTCGGGTCTCGGGCCGGGATCGGTCGAATGGCTGGGCACCCACTACAGGACATGGCTGTCGGCCACCGACAGCGACGGCGGGATTTCGGTGGTGGAATCGGTGTCGCCCCCCGACTGCGGCCCGCCGTGCCACATCCACGACGACGCCGACGAAACCTTTCTGCTGATGTCCGGCGACTGCGAATTCTGGCTGGAGGGAGAGCGGTTCTTTCGCAGCCCCGGTCAGGCGGTCTTCATCCCGCGCGGGCGCGAACACAGCTTCCGCGTCGTGGGGCGCCTGCCCGGCCGGCATCTGATCGTGCTGACCCCGGGCGGCTTTGAGGGGTTCTTCGCCGCCATGGCCGCCGGCGGCCATGCGATCCCCGGCGACATGGAGGAGATCGGCCGGATCGCCGCGGATTTCCACCTGAGGTTCACCGGCCCACCGCTGGCCGACTGAAGGCAGAAGCCAATCAAGACAACAAAATCAAAAACACAGGGAAAGGAACACACAATATGAACGGTATCGCACGCTATTTCCTGCTGCTGGGGATCCTGTCGGTCACCCTGGGCATGATCTGGGGCATCCAGATGGCCGCCACCGGCGATCACGCGCTGGCGCCGGCGCATGCGCATCTGAACCTTCTGGGCTGGGTCACCTGCGCGATCTTCGCCTTCTACTATCACGCCGTCCCCGCCGCGGCGCAAAGCCGGCTGGCGCGGGTGCATCTGGTCATCGCCGCCGCCGGCCTGGCGACCATCGTGCCGGGCATCGTGATGGCACTGGACGGTCAGGGCGAGACGCTGGCCAAGCTGGGGTCGGTGCTGTCGCTGCTGTCGATGCTGATCTTCGCCACGGTGGTGCTGCGCGGCGCCGCAGCGCCGGTGCGCAGCCCCGCCTGACCGGCCGCGGCACGAAAAAGGGCGCCGCATGGCTGCGGCGCCCCCGAACCCTGCGATGAGCTCGCCGATCAGGCGACCTCGAACTCCAGCGGTTTGACCTGACGGAACAGGCCGGTCGCTTTCAGCGCCTCGACCGCACCGGCCTCCAGCGGCTCGTCCAGATAGGCGATGGCGATCGCCTCGCCGCCCTGGGCGGCACGGCCGAGGGTGAAGTTCGCCACGTTGGCATTGTGCTCGCCCAGCATGGTGCCCAGCTTGCCGATGATGCCCGGCACGTCCTCGTTGGTGGTGTAGAGCATATGCTCGCCCACCTCGGCGTCGACGTTGATGCCCTTGATCTGGATGAAGCGCGGCTTGCCATCCGAGAACACGGTGCCGGCGATCGAGCGTTCGCGGCTTTCGGTCACCACGGTCAGCTTGATGTAGCCTTCGAAGGCCCCCGACTTGTCCTGGTTGGTGGTCGAGATCTTGATGCCCTTCTCCTTCGCCGCCACTGGCGCGGAGACCATGTTCACGTCCGGGTTGAACTTCTTCATGATCCCGGCCACGGCGGCGCAGTTCAGCGCCTCGAGGTTCATCTCGGCGGCGACGCCGTCATAGAGGATGTTGATCGCCTTAACCGGCTCCTCGGTCATCTGCCCGATGAAGTTGCCCAGGTGACCGGCCAGCTTGATCCAGGGGCCCATGACCTTGGCTTCCTCGGCGGTGACCGACGGCATGTTCAGCGCGTTGGTCACGGCGCCGGTCAGCAGATAGTCGGCCATCTGCTCGGCAACCTGCAGCGCGACGTTTTCCTGCGCCTCGGTGGTGGCGGCGCCCAGGTGCGGGGTGCAGACCACGTTCGGCAGGCCGAACAGCGGGTTTTCGGTGGCCGGTTCAACCGAGAACACGTCAAAGGCCGCACCGGCGACATGGCCGGACTTGATCAGCTCGGCCAGGGCCTCTTCATCTACCAGACCGCCGCGGGCACAGTTGATGATGCGCACGCCCTTCTTGGTCTTGGCGAGGTTTTCCTTCGACAGGATGTTGCGGGTCGAATCGGTCAGCGGCACGTGCAGGGTGATAAAGTCGGCGCGCTTCAGCAGTTCATCCAGATCCTCGATCTTCTCGACGCCCATCTTGTCGGCCTTCTCTTCCGACAGGAAGGGGTCGAAGGCGATGACCTTCATCTTCAGGCCGCGGGCGCGGTCGCAGACGATGCCGCCGATGTTGCCGGCGCCGATCACGCCCAGGGTCTTGCCGGTCAGCTCGACACCCATGAACTTCGACTTCTCCCATTTGCCGGCCTGGGTCGAGGCGGAGGCTTCGGGGATCTGGCGGGCGACGGCGAACATCATCGCGATGGCGTGTTCGGCGGTGGTGATCATGTTGCCGAAGGGCGTGTTCATCACGATCACGCCTTTTTTCGACGCCGCTTCCTTGTCGACGTTATCGACACCGATGCCGGCGCGGCCGATCACCTTGAGGTTGGTGGCGGCTTCGAGAACCTTTTCGGTCACCTTGGTGGCCGAGCGGATCGCCAGACCGTCGTAATTGCCGATCACCTCGATCAGCTTGTCCTTGTCCTTGCCCAGGTCGGGCTGGAAATCGACCTCGATACCGCGATCGCGGAAGATCTGAACGGCGGCGTCGGAGAGTTTGTCGGAAATGAGAACTTTGGGGGCCATGTCAGGCGCTCCTTCGAAAGTCGGAAATGGGGAGGGGGGGCGGACCGGAGCCCGCCCGACCGGAAAAGACGGCAAGGGCGGGCGTCAGCCCGCCACCCGTCTTATTCCTGTTCTGCGATGCAGGCCTCGAAGGCCCATTTCAGCCAGAGGGTCAGCTTTTCGACATCCGCCGATTCCACCGTGGCGCCGCACCAGATCCGCAGACCGGCAGGGGCGTCGCGATAGGCGCCGATGTCATAGGCCGCGTTATAGGTTTCCAGCTTCTTGGCCACCGCCTTGGCGAAGACCGCCGGATCCTTGATCCGGTCGTCGGTGAACTTCAGGCAGACCGAGGTGTTCGACCGCGTCGCCGGATCCTCGGCCAGGTTGGCCAGCCAGTCGCTGCGGTCGCAGAAGTCCCACAGCACCTTGGCGTTGGTGTCGGCGCGCTTCATCAGCTCCGGCAGACCGCCGATCTTCTTGCCCCAGGCCAGGGCGACCAGGTAATCCTCGACCGCCAGCATGGAGGGCGTGTTGATGGTCTCGCCCTTGAAGATGCCCTCGATCAGCTTGCCGCCCTTGGTCATGCGGAAGATCTTCGGCATCGGCCAGGCCGGGGTGTAGCTTTCCAGACGCTCGACGGCGCGCGGGCTGAGGATCAGCATGCCGTGGGCCGCTTCGCCGCCCATCACCTTCTGCCAGGAGAAGGTGGTCACATCCAGCTTGTCCCAGGGCAGGTCCTGCGCGAAGGCGGCCGAGGTCGCGTCGCAGATGGTCAGGCCTTCACGGTCGGCCGGGATCGCATCGCCGTTCGGCACCCGCACGCCCGAGGTGGTGCCGTTCCAGGTGAAGACGACATCGGTGTTGAAATCGACGGTCGAGAAATCGACGATCTGGCCGTAGTCGGCGGTCTTCACCTCGGCGTCGATCTTGAGCTGTTTCACAACGTCGGTGACCCAGCCCGAACCGAAGCTTTCCCAGGCCAGCATGGTGGCCTTGCGGGCGCCCAGCAGCGACCACAGCGCCATTTCGACGGCGCCGGTGTCCGAGGCGGGAACGATACCGATCTTGTAGTCGGCGGGGATGCCGAGGATCTCACGGGTTTCCTCGATGGCGGCCTTCAGCTTGTCCTTGCCGATGGCGGCACGGTGCGACCGGCCAAGCGCGGCATCGGCGAGCATTTCGACACTGAAGTGGGGGATCTTGGCGCAGGGGCCCGAGGAGAAACGCGGATTCGCCGGCCGCGTTGCCGGATGCTTGTCAGTCATGATGACTTAACCTTCCAGATAAGCGCCCCTCGTTGGGGAGGGGTGTCCCGCTGCCGCATATACGGGCGAATCAGACCCCGCGCAATATCGGCGATGTCGCAGGACAGGTCCGAAATGTCGCATTTGCCGGCTTCCGGAAAATATGCGTCTCCTATCGGAAACAGCCGCAGCGATGACGCCCGCCGCCGCGCCGCGCAACAGCGCCATTGCCGCCGGCGCGCCGGACTGGTTTGCTGGGGGCGACGGCATCGGACGCCGCAGGGGACAGACGGATGCAGACTCAGGGGATGAACAGGCTGCTGGTGGTGACCTGCTCGATCGCGCTCATGCTGATGATCGGCTGGCTGCTGCGGGTCGGCCAGCCCATCATCCTGCCGGTGCTGGTGGCGGTGATCGTGGTCTATATCCTGACCACCGCCGCCGACGCGCTGGTGCGCCTGCCGCTGGTCGGACGGCTGGGGCGCCGCTGGCGGCGGCTGCTGGTGTTGATCGGCATCGTCGCTAGCGTGCTGGTGCTGGCCGCCTTCATCACCTCGAACGCCGCCGCGATTTCGGCGGCGATCCCGCGCTATGCGCAGAACTTCGACGCGCTGCAGGCGCAGCTCCTGCACCTGCTGGGCGCCGACGAACTGCCCAGCTGGGCGCGGCTCAGCGAAAGACTGCTCGATCTGCTGGACATCACCACGCTGATGCCCGCGGTGCTCAGCACCCTCACCAACGCCGGATCGGTCACCGTGGCCGCCGCGCTCTATGCCATCTTCATCATTGCCGAGCTGGACGGGCTGCCGGAAAAGACCCGCCGGGCGCTGGACCGCAGCGAACAGGCCGAGCGCACATTGGAGGTGGTGCAGCAGATCAACGACCGGATCGGCGGCTATCTGGCCGCCAAGACGCTGGTCAACGTGATCCTGGGGCTGGTGTCGCTGGGGGTGCTTTGGCTGCTGGACATCGACTTTCCGGTGTTCTGGGCGCTGCTGATCGCGCTGCTGAACTACATCCCTTACATCGGCTCGGTGATCGCGGTCGCCTTTCCGGTGACCACCAGCCTGGTGCAATTCGCCTCCTTCGGGCACGCGGCGCTGGCGCTGGTGGCGCTGATGGTGCCGCAGATGGCGGTGGCCTATTACATCGAGCCGAAGTTTCTGGGCAAATCCGTCAACCTCAGCCCCTTCACCGTGCTGCTGGCACTGGCGATCTGGACCGCGCTCTGGGGGATGATGGGGGCGATCCTGGCGATCCCGCTGACCGCCATGGTGATGATCATCCTGGCCGAACTGCCCAGCGCGCGGTTCATCGCGGTGCTGATGTCGGCGACCGGCGATCCCTGAGTGTATCTGGATAGGCCGTATCGAATGTCGAGTAGCCCTATGTTTACCGAGAAATTTTCCGACGACGTTGTTGTCCGTCTGCAGGTCTGGAACATGGCACTCCAAGACACCCTTGCTTATCTCGTAATCGCTCGGAACAGAAACGACCATCTTTATGATGGCGGCGCCACGGTGAAGGTTCCAAATGGAGATGGTGCTCAACTTGGCCACTCGATACGGAGAGGTATGTTCGCCGCGGCCATAATTTCATTCTGTCAAACGGAAGGCGCCGGGCACGGAGGCCCCAACATCGCAGGCCATTCCGACAAAGCGCTCCAATCAATCCGTGCGCACCTCTATGCGTCAAGTGATGATCAAAATCATTGGCCCCCCGGAAAGACGAAAGACCAAGTGATCAACGCGATCATCCGCGAACGTAGTTCCTTTCTGGCACACTACAGCGGCAAAGCAGCCAATATTACTCGCGAAGTCGATAATCCCGACGGAACAAAACATCGGTACCCGCGAGGTTCATGGAGCGGCCATTTCCCGAACCCGTGGTATCGACCAGACGCTTTCATGGACTTTGAGATGGCTGTAACCGCAATGCTTAGAGAGCTTCGCATGATTGTCTCTCACCAAACATCATTGTAGTTCCGGCTCAAACACGAAGCTCGCGTCACCAACTGAAAGCTCCACGCATGTTCGTTGCCACCCTGCTGACCTCCTCCACCGGGCCCGAGATCGACCCGGCCCTCGTCTCCTCGCTGCGCAACGCCTGGGGCGGCGGCGATGCGGTCTGGCTGGCGCCGGGCCGCGCGGCGGAATTCGCCCTGCCCGAGATCCCCGGCAATCGTTGGGCGATCTGGGAGGATCTGCAGAAGATGCGGGTGGATCTGGTGATCCAGCCCGCCGAGGGGCGGCGCAAGAAGATGCTGCTGGCCGATATGGACAGCACCATGATCCAGCAGGAATGCATCGACGAGCTGGCCGATATGGCCGGCGTCGGCGACCATGTGAAGGACATCACCGCCCGCGCCATGAATGGCGAGCTGGATTTCGAAGGCGCGCTGATCGAGCGTGTCAGCCTGCTCAAGGGTCTGCCGGCGCAGGTGATCGAACAGGTGCTTGAGGAACGCATCACCCTGATGCCGGGGGGCCGCGAGCTGCTGGCGACGATGCGCGGCAACGGCGCCTATGCGGTGCTGGTCTCGGGCGGGTTCACCGCCTTCACCAAGACCGTCGCCGCCTGGCTGGGTTTCGACGAGAACCGCGCCAACACCCTGATCATCGAGGGCGAAGTGCTGACCGGCGAGGTGCGGATGCCGATCCTCGGCCGCGCCGCCAAGGTCGAGGCACTGGAACAGGTCACCGCGCAGCTCGGGCTGGCCGAGGCCGATGTGATCGCGGTCGGCGACGGTGCCAACGACCTCGGGATGCTGGGCCGGGCCGGCACCGGCGTGGCGCTGCATGCGAAACCCTCGGTCGCAGCGGAATGCGACGTGCGGGTGAACTTCGGCGACCTGACCGCGCTGCTCTATATCCAGGGCTATTCGGCCGACGACTTCCTGCGCTGAGCGGGCTGGCCCGGGACGACCCGGGCGCGGCCCCCTCCGGATATTACCCGCCGATCCGCAGCCCCGCCGCGGCGCGGATCTGGCCGACCGCGATGTCGCGGCGGTTGCGCAGCATCGGCGCCAGGCGTTTGACCGTGGCGGGATGATCCGCCTCAAGCACCCCGAGCCCCACCAGAATCGCGGCGATCGCCGCCTCGCTGGCGCGGGTGGCGCCGTCGGAGATCTTCAGCGCGACGCCCATCTTCTTTTCCGGGATGATGGCGACAAAGACGCCCTCGGCGCCGGTCTTGACCGCCACCCGCCCCGCCATCGCGCGCATCAGCTCGGTACAGGCGCGGCCTTCGCCAGCCACCAGATCGGGATGCGCCACCATCGCGGCGACCAGTTGCTGCGCCGCCAGGCTCTGGCCGTCGTTGCGATCCGCGGCACTGGCGAACCAGGCCATCGCGCGCGCCAGCCCGTGCAGTGTAGTCTGGAAATTCGGCGCCGAACAGCCGTCGATGCCATAGCCGGGGCTGGTGGCGCCGGTGACCTCCTCAAAGGCCGCGCGCACGGCGCGCTGCACCGGATGATCGGGCTCGACATACTCCGGCCCGGCGCCCAGATGCTGCGACAGGGTCAGAAAGCCGCAATGCTTGCCCGAGCAGTTGTTGTGATACTGGCAGGGCTCCTCATAGCCGCGAATCAGCGCATAGCGCGCGTCGCGGTCGTCCGGCATCTGCGGGCCGCAGCGGAAATCATCGTCGCCCAGCCCCAGA
>JBFXGQ010000021.1:0-18501 GCA_050177915.1 Pseudodonghicola sp.
AGCGCGGCGTCGAAATTGCCGGCGATCCCGTTCAGCTTGGTGACGTCCTGCAGCCCGTCGATGTAATTCGACAGATCGGCGGCATAGGTGCCGTAGTCG
Organism: Pseudodonghicola sp.; assembly: GCA_050177915.1. Classification (GTDB taxonomy): domain Bacteria; phylum Pseudomonadota; class Alphaproteobacteria; order Rhodobacterales; family Rhodobacteraceae; genus Pseudodonghicola. Next base: position 100 of record JBFXGQ010000021.1, read on the forward strand.
AGCTCCAGCTTGGCGCTGCGCAGCAGCCGCAGCGCGCCGGCCCAGTCGCTGGCCTGGGTCGCCGCCTGGGCGTCGGCCAGCGTCACATTGGTGATCGCGATCGCCTCGGTCGCCCGGGCGCCGCCGGGCGCGCCGCCTTCCAGCCGGGTGATCTCGTCGGTGATGTCCTTGCGCAGCGCCAGATAGTCGCGCGCCACATCGGCGAGAGCCATCATATCGGCGTGCCTGGTCTTCATTGCCGTGGCCGCCTCCAGCGCCAGCGAGAAATCCTTGTCGGCGCCGGTGGTGGCATTGGTGATGCGCGCCTTGTCGTCCTTCAGCCGCTGGTAATAGTCCTCGATGGCGATGCGACCATCGGCGCCGCGCCGGTTGCGGGTCTCGCGCCGGCGGGTTTCGAACAGCGGGAATTCGGTGTTGAAGGCGGTGATGCGCTTCAGCTTCTTGTCGAGCGCCTTCATGAAGCCGTCGAGCGCCATCAGCTTGTGCGAGGCCTCTTTCAGATCGCCGCCCCGGGCGGTCACCTGGGCGGCGTCGCGGGTGGTGCGCAGCAGGTCGATCTCGTCGCTGACATGGTCGGTCACCGCGGCGTCCGTGGCGCCATAGGCGGTGAGCTTGTCGTTCACCCGGCGGATGACGCTGTTGTAGTCGCGCAGCGCCCGCAGCAGCCGGTCGACCCTGGCCACTGCCGCCGGGATCTGGTCGAGCAGGGCCACCGCGCCGGCCATGTCGCGGTTGTCGCGCGCGTCTCTGGCATCGGTCATCAGCGCCAACGCCGCCTCGATCGCCGTCTTCAGCTCGGCGACCCGGTCGTAGGTTGCCGCGGCGGGCAGCCCGTTCAGCATGTCCTGCCGCTGCGCCTCGATCTCCAGATAGCGGCCGTAGTCGTCGGCGATGCCCAGCAGCGTCACCGCGCGCGGCACCAATGGGGTGAGATCGGCCTTGGCGCCATCGAAATCGCCGGTTCCGGCCTTGTCCTGCGCATCCTCGTAGGCGGCGGCGATCAGGTCGAACTCGGGCTTCACATAGGTCGCCTCGTCCTTGTGGGCGTGGCCGGTCAGCATCTCCCAGACGCGCAGAAAGCGGCGCTCCTCGGCGGTCCAGTCGGTCTTGTCGGCGATCTTGCGGTCGGCGGCGGCCAGGGCCGCGTCATAGGCGGTGCGCGCGGCGGCGGCGCGGGCGGGCAGGTCGGCGGCGGCGGCCTCGCGCGCCGCGTCCAGCCGCGGCTCCACCTGGCCCAGCAGGGTGTCGATGTCGGCGGGGATCGCGGCGGCGCCGAAGGCGCGGGTCACCCGGTCCTTGAGCTGGGCCAGCGCATAGTCGATCTCGGTCAGCTCGCGCCGCGCCGCCAGCGCCGCGTCCCGCAGCCCCTCTTCGGCGCTTTCGCGGATCTCCTTCAGCACCTCGGCGTTCAGCTCGAACCGGTTCACCGCGGTGGCGGAATCCAGCAGCGCCGCCAGCCGGTCCAGCGCCTTGACGGCGGTCTCGAGATCCTTGGTCGAATCCGCCTGCATGCCGGCGTCGAATTTCTCCTGCGCGAAGCCCCAGACCAGCTCGACGTCGTCCTGGTTGTCGAGCGCCATCTCGCCGGTGCCGTCCGCGGCCAGCGCCCCCCGCACGTTGTCCATCCGGTCGCTCAGCAGGTCGAACTTGGCCTGCGCCTCCTGCTGCTGCAGCCGGATCCAGGCGGTGGCATTGACCGCGCTCAGCTGCGCCAGCCCGCCGTCGAAATTCAGCTTCTTCGGGTTCGCCTCGATGATCTCTTCGGCGCGGTCGAGCCCGCCGAGCAGCTCGGCCCGCACCGCCGCGTCATCGAGCGCGAGGATCCGCTCCTCGACCGCGTCGCGGCGAACGTTGAATTTGCGGAACTCGGCGGTGGCGACCGCGCGCCGCTTCGTGGCCTTCTTGCGGCCGACGTGCTTGGGCACCCGGATGTAGGTGTCGATGAATTCGATCTGCGCCGGGGTCAGTCCGTCGGGCATCGGCAGGGCTCCAAATAGACAGGGGCCGACATGAAATCCTGTCGGCCGGAAGGGGATTAAGCAAAGTTTACCTAACGTGACCCTGCGGGGTGATTCGGTGCAAGCCCGGTTTTGCGGTCCTGGTTTTCGCGGCCCGGCTCAGCGCAGGACCGAGATTTCTATCCGCCGGTTCAGCGCCTTGTTGGCGGCGCTGGTGTTGGGGACGCGCGGCTTGGCCTCGCCATGGCCTTCGGCGGTCAGCCGGTCGCGGTCGATGCCGCGGCCGGTCAGGGCGGCGGCCACCGCCCCGGCGCGGGCCTGGCTCAGCCGCAGGTTGGCCTGTGCGTCGCCGTCGGAATCGGTGTGGCCGGCGATCCGCAGGCGGAGGCCGGGGCAGGTGCGGGCGATCTCGGCCACCCGGTCCAGCGCGGCGGCGCTCTGCTGCGTCAGCCGGGCGCTGGCGGGGGCGAAGGCGATGCCGTCGGAGGCCTCGGCCAGCCGGGCGGCGCACTCGGCCACCGCCGGAGCTGGCGCGGCGCCGCTTGCGACCGGGGGCGGGGACGAGGCCTCGGGGGCGCCGCGGTCGAACACCAGATCGAAGCTGACCACCGCCACCGGCACCACGGCGACCTCGGCGGCCTCCTGCAGCTTGGCGATGCCGGCGCCCATGCCGAATTTCGTGGCCGAGACCGGGATCGGCGCGGTCGAGGAGACCATGACGCGATCCGGCCCCAGCGGCGTGACCGCCACGCGGGCCCGGTCGCTCAGTGTCATGCCGTGCAGCGAGAGCGCATAGTTCAGCTCGGTCTCGACCCGGTGCCGGTCGGCCAGATCGCGCAGCCGCGTGGGGTCGAGCTGGGTGGTCACGATGGCCTCGGGGTGCAGGAAGGTTTCGAACAGCATGAAGCGCAGCCGCACGTTGCGCAGGTCGATGCCGGTGTCGACCGAGTCGAGCAGCACCCGGATCTGCGCCTTGCCCTGATCGGTGATCAGCCCGCTCAGCGTGCCGAAGCGGTTGGCCTCGGCCAGATCGCCGTTCTTGATTGAGACGAAGCGCAGGTCCGAGGCCTCGGGGTCCAGCCGCCAGCCCGGGGCGAAGGGATTGGCGGTCTGCGCCCGCGCCGTCGCGGCCAGAACCGGCACGGCCAGCACCAGTGCGCACAGCAGCGTCAGGATCCGGGTCAGCTGTGACATGCGTTCCTCCTCCGAACGGCTCCGCCACCGATCACAGGAACCTTGCCTGATCCGGGGAGAAAAGCCATAGTTTTGATACATTTATTTACAGCGGCCTCGGGCCGGGCCTGTTGCCCGCGCCGCTTGGCCCATCATCGGATTGCTTTTGTGCCCCTACGCTCCGCCCTGTTCCGGCCGCTTGCCCTGATCCTCGCGCTCTGCCTCGCCACCGTCGCGCGGGCCGAGCAGCGGCTGGCGCTGGTCATCGGCAATTCGGCCTATGGCACCGTCTCTGCGCTGGACAATCCGGTGCATGACGCGCGGCTGATCGCCGGGGCGCTGGAGGGGCTGGGGTTCCAGGTCACCCTGATCACCGACGCCAGCCAGATCGAGATGAAGCGCGGCATCGCCCAGTTCGGCCGCGCCCTGCGGCAGGCGGGGAAGGAGGCCACCGGCCTGTTCTACTACGCCGGCCACGGGGTACAGAGCTTTGGCGCCAACTACCTGCTGCCGGTCGATGTGGCGCTGGCCGATGCGGCCGATCTGGATCTGGTCGCGGTAGAGGCGCAATCGGTGCTGCGGCAGATGTTCTCGGCGCGCAACCGCACCAATATCGTGATCCTCGACGCCTGCCGGAACAACCCGTTCACCGATCTGCCGGCCTTCGACGGCAGCGGTCTGGCCGAGATGCAGGCGCCCACCGGCACCTTTCTGGCCTATGCGACCGAGCCGGGCGGCGTGGCGTTGGACGGGGTGGCGGGCAACAGCCCCTTCACCAGCGCCCTGGCCGAGGGGCTGCGCGATCCCGGCCAGCCGATCGAGCAACTGTTCAAGCAGGTGCGCGTGCGGGTGCTGGAGGAGACCGGCGGGCGGCAGACGCCCTGGGACACCTCATCGCTCACCAGCGATTTCTTCTTTTCGCAGGCCGCAGCCCCCGCCGACACGCTGGAGGAGCTGCAGGTCTGGCGCGCGGTGCAGGCCTCCGGCGATCCGGTGCAGCTGATGCTGTTCCTGCGCGGCTATCCCGACAGCCCCTATGCGGCCGAGGCGCGGCGGCTGCTGGATGCGGTGATGGAATACGAGCTGTCGGCAGAGGCTGCGGACAAGACCCGGCCCGGGCGGGCCGGCCCGTCGCAGACCGAGCAGCAGCAGCTGGCCGATGCGCAGGCCAGCGGCAGCGTGGCGGCCTTCCGCGGGTTTCTCGACCGCTTCCCCGACAGCGTCTACGGCGAATTCGTCCGGCAGGAGATCGCCGCGCTGGAGCAGGGCGGCGCCACCGATCCCGCCGGCCCGCCGCGCGCCGCCGAGACGCCGCAGCCCGCGGCCCCCGCCGCGCCGGGGCCCGAGGCCGGACCGGTCACCTTCCTCAGCCCGCTCTTGTCCGACGATCCGGCGATTTCGGGCAAGTCGATGGCCGAACTGATCGCTTCCAGCCCGCTGTTCCCGCCGGTCGAGGGGCTGCCGGAGAGCTATTGGAAGGATCAGACCTGTGCCACCTGCCACCAGTGGTCGCGCGAACGGTTGTGCGATCAGGGGCGGGTCTATGCCGATACCGCGCACAGGTCCCTGGAAAAACAGCACCCCTTCGGCGGTGCGCTGAAACAGGCGATGAAGAGCTGGGCGGCGGGCGGCTGCCAGTAGCGCGGCTCTGAGGGATGGAGGCTATGAGGCGTTGGCGCCCGGTTCCGCGGCCTTTCACTCCGCCGCGGTGCGGACGAAGAAATAGACCCATTCGCCCTTGAAGCCGGGGTCGGCGGCGCGCAGGGCGGCGATGCGGGTTTTCAGCATGTCCAGATAGGGGGCGGCAGCCTCGCTCGCCGGCCGCGGCGTGTCGTAAAGCGGGGCGGAGGCGGCGAAGGCCACCGCGATCTCCTGCCCGTAGGGCGGGCCGACCAGGAACTGCAGGCCGGGCTCGTCCGGGCCGCGCGCGCCGACGCGCAGCGCCTGCTTTGGCCGCGCGCGCTGCGGCGGCAGCTGATCGTTGGGCGCCAGATGCAGCACCTGGCCGCCGGCGTCGAAGTAGTCGACATAGATCCAGGCGTCGTAATCCGGCGCGGTGAGGTCGAGCGACAGCCGCTCGCCCGCGACGAAGGAGAACACCCGAGCCTGGGTGCCCTCGCCGATCAGCAGCGGGTTGGTGATCTGGTCGGTGGATTGCGGCAGGCCGACGTCGGCGATGCCGGCGAGCGCGCCGCATTGCGGGCGCGGCAGGATCAGCATGTTGTCGGCGACCGCGATATCGCGGCCCATCTGCGCCCGCAGCGCGGCGAGGACCGGCGCGCGCAGCGCCTCCTCGGGCACATGGCCGTTGACCTGCAGCGTGGCGGTGTCGGGGTCGAAGGCCACCTGCAACCGGCCGCAGGGCACCCCCGCCAGCAGCCCCGCCATGCCGTCGCGCAGCGCCGCCGCCTGCGTCTCGGCCGGGCGGACGAAGCTTTGGAAGGCGGCCAGCGACAGCGGATCGACATCGCCGTTGCCCCCCTGAAACGCCAGCGCGGCGGTGATCCGGTCGGGCCGGGGGATCAGCCGGGGCGCCGGCGGAGGATCGGGGACGGCGGCGGCAGCGGGGGCCGCGCGGGGCCGCGCCGCGACCAGATCGGCGGGCCGCGCCGGCGCCGCGGCCAGTCTGGGCGCCGGCGCGGGGCGTGGCGCGGCGGTCTCGGCCTGCGGTCGCAGGGCGGTTGCGGCGAGGGGCTCGGCACGGGCGGGGCGGGCGGCATCCGGTGGCGGGCTGGCGGCGGTGAGCCGGTCGGCGGCGCCGGTGGCCGCCGTCACCCGCGCGGCCGGCGGCGCGGCGCTGGCGAGCCGTTCAGCCGGGGGCGCGGCCACGGCGTCCGCCCGGGTCTGCGGGATCGCACCTGCCGCGACGGCGGCGCCCCGGGCGCTGTCCTGCCGCGCGGCCTCGGCCCCGGGCGCGCGCGGCTCGGCGCGGCTGCGCTCCAGCCGGTAGGCCTGAACGTCCAGCCGGGCCTGTGGCTGCGGCTGCTGCGGCACCGGATCGGGCCGCAGCACCAGCAGCAGCCCCGCCGCCAGCACCCCGTGGCTCAGCAGCGAGGCGAGACCGCCGGCGGCCCATATGGCGGGCCGTGCGGTCATTGCCGCGGCACCTCCGGCGTCACGATCAGCACAACCTCGCCGATCCCCAGCGCCTCGGCCTGTCCGACCAGCGGCAGCACGTGGCGCAGCGGCGCGTCGCGGTGGGCGTTGATCCGCAACCGCAGGTCGGGATTGGCGGCGTGTAGCTCCGCCAGCCGGGCCTGCACCTGTTCGGGCCCGGCGATCGGCACGGCGTTCAGCGCCAGCGCGCCGTCGGCGCCGACCGACAGGGTGGCGCCGCCCGCCGGCAGGTCGCTGCCCGATCCGGCGACCGGCGGCAGCACCGCGAAGGGCGCGGTGGCGTCCATCCGCCCGATCAGCATGAAGAAGACCAGCAGGAAGAACACCACGTCGATCAGCGCCACGATGGTCTCCGACGGCGGTGCGCTGCGGCGGCGGTTCAGCTTCATGGCCGCGGCTCCAGCCGGATCACCCGCAGCCGCACCGCGCCTGCCTGCGCCGCCGCATCCAGTACCGAGACCAGCGCCTGGGTCCGCGCCGCGCCGGAGGGCAGCACGATCACCTGCGCCAGCGGATCGCGGGCGACCAGCCGTTCAAGCGCGGCAATGAGGTCGGGCGCCGGCAGCGGCCGGCCCTGCAGCACCGGCACCCCGTCCGCGCCCAGCCGGATCAGCACGGTGGCGCCGCCGCCTTCGCCCGGGCCCGGCTGCGGCGGCACTGCCGCCTCGGTCCGCCGGGCGGCCGGGATCATGTCGAGGTTCAGATAGGTCGAGGTCACCATGAAGAAGACCAGCAGGATCAGCATCACGTCGATCATCGGCACCAGCGAGATCAGGGCACCGGGGCGGCTGGGGCGGTTCAGCGTCAGGCCGGCCATCGCATCCCCCGGACCCTAAAGCGGCGGTTTTTCGTCGATCAGCAGCAGCTCTCCCACCGCGCTTTCGATCATCTGCGCGGCGCTGTCGATCCGGGCCGAGAGCAGCCCTGCCGCCACCGCCGCCGGGATCGCCACCAGCAGCCCCGCCGCCGTGGTCAGCAGCGCCTGCCAGATGCCGCCGGCGAGGACCGAGGCATTGGCAGCGCCTTCGGCCAGCGCCAGCTCCTGAAACGACTGGATCATGCCCAGCACGGTGCCCAGCAGCCCCAGCAGCGGCGAGATCACCGCGATGATCTCGATGACGCGGATGCTGCTGCCCATCCGCGCCACCTCGCCATTGCCGCGCCGGACCAGTTCGGCCTCAAGCCGCGGACCGCGAAAGCCCTTGGCCAGCGCCGCCATCGCATAGGCGGTGATCCGGTCGGCGGGGGCGGCGCCCTGGTCGACCAGCTGCTGCGCCGCATGGCGGTCGCCCTCGGCCCAGAGGCCGAAGGCCCTGGCCCGCCGCTCGGTGCCCGAGCGTGCCGACCACAGCTGGATCACCTTGACCGCGATCAGCGTCAGCGACAGCAGCGACAGCGCCGCCAGCAGCGCGATGATCGGGCCGCCGGTGCCGAGGCTGTCCCATCCGGCGGACATGCTATTTGACCAGCGCCGCGGCGGCCTTGCTGCCCAGATCGAGGAAGGCGAAGCAATCGGTCTCCACCTCGTTCTGCGGCCGGCAGGCGGTCATCTCGTGCAGCAGGATCTCGGAGATATCGGCGCAGGCCAGCCCCGGGATCTCGAACAGCTTCAGCGTGGTGCGCGCCACCGGCAGCGGCGCGGCGTCGATCGACAGCAGCCGGTCGATCACGCCGCGGGAATCGAGGATCGCCAGCGACATCTCGAACCCTTCGAAGCTGTTGCCGGTGTCGTTGCGGAACAGGAAGAAGGCGCGGCAACCGCCGCCGTCGATCTCCTCGGTCTTGTTCAGCTCGACCGTCAGCCGGCCGGGGGCGGCCCGCAGCGGCGCCGGCAGGGCGGCGAGGACGGCGAACAGGGCCAGCGCGGCGGCGCGCACCGGACCGCCGCTCAGGCAAGGGCGCGTTGTCATGGTCTCCTCCGTTCGGCGTTCGGCGTTCGGTCTTCGGCGTCTTGGCGGTCGTGGGCGGCAGCGTCGCCGCCGGGATCGGTGCGGGCTCAGGCGGTCAGGGCGCTGCTGACCTCCTGCAGGGCGCTCAGCGCGCCGGCGCGGATGTTGGTGCGGACAAAGCCGTTGCCGTCCACCGCCCTGAAGAAATCGCTGTCCAGCACGCCCCGATAGTCCTTGATGATCTCGTGCGCCTCCTGCTTCAGCCCCTCGCGGCGGGCGCCGTCGGGGGTTTCCACCAGCCGCTCCAGCGTGTCCTCCAGCGTGGTGTCGATGTCGTCGAGGTAGTCGAACAGCACCTTGGAGCGGGCGGGGACATCCTCCATCCCCGGCTGCCCGGCGCTGGCGCTGTCGATCGCCGATTTCAGCGTCGCAAGCTCGTCGCGCAGCGATTGCCGGGTGCGGATCCAGTTGAGCCGCGATTGCGTGTAGGCGACGACATTGTGCGGCGCGGCGTCCTCGGCCTCGGTCACGGCGGCGGTGGTCTCGGCGCTCTGCGCCTCCCGGATCAGGGCGACGGCGCGGCCGGCGGCGGCCAGCGCCTTGTCGTAATGGCCGAGCTCGGCCTGTTCTTCGGCGTAGGAGAAGGCGCGGTTGATCGCCGCCAGATCGCCACGCTTCTCCGCCATCAGCTGGTCGATCAGCGGTTGCAGGCGGGCCTGCACGGCCTGCCATTTCGCGGCCTCGGGCGGTGGCGCGGTTTCTTCTTCGGCGGCCGGCGGTGTCTCGGGCTGCGGCGGGGCGGAGACGCGGTTCACCGCCAGTTCGATCCGGTCGAGCAGGGCGGCGGCGGCGGCCAGCTCGCCGGCTTTCAGCTGTCTGGCGGCCTGCGTCAGCGCGGCGGTGAGCTTTTGTCCCGCCGGTCCAGCGACCCCGGCGATCACGCCCTTGAGCGCACCGGCACGGGCCGCCAGCCGCCGCAGGTCGGCAGCGGGATCGGCAGCGGGATCGGCGGTCTCGGTCGGGGCCGTCGTTGCCGCGGGTTCGGCCGCAGGTTCCGCCGCCGCGGGGTCTGCCCGCAGCCGTGCGGCGGCCTTCTCCAATGCGGTGACGGTCTTGTCGGCGGCATCGAGATCGGCGGACTTGATCTGCGTCACCGCCATCGCCATCGCCTTTTTCAGCGCCGCCGCCGCCGCCTCGGGCGCGCCCGCCAGCGCCGGTTGCAGCGCCTTGAGCCGCGCGGCCAGCTGTGCTGCCTGCTGGCGGCCGTCGGGCTGCGGCGCGGCCGGCTGCGGCGGTTCCGCGCGGTCCTCGGTCGCGGTATCGGCGGCCGTCGCCGGGGCTGCATCGGCGCTGTCGGCCGCGGCCTCCTCATCGGCGTCGACATCGGGCTCCTCGGTGTCCCAGGCGGGATCGTCGGGCAGCTCGTCGATGTCGCTTTCCAGCACGGCGCCGGTCTCGTCCATGACCAGGATATTGACCAGAACCTTCTGGGTTTTCAGGTATTTCTTCAGCACCTTGGCCAGCGCCGGCACCACCCGTTCGCAGGTCAGCTCCATGGTCTTGGCGTTCACCACGAAGGTGCCATAGGCCACTTTGGACCCGGTGCCCTCCTTCTTGGCCAGCTTGCCGATCACCTCGGGCGGCTTGCGCTTGTCGATCAGCAGGGTGTGGTCGTTCTTGGGCCCCGGGCAGAAGGCGAAGGAGAGCCGCTTCTTCTTGCCCAGCTTGACCAGCTTCTTGAGCTCTTCGCCCTCGACCTTCGTCTCCCCCATGGTCGGGGCCCTCCCAAAATCGCTACGAAATGCAATTGACTTTAAGTCAACGATAAGGCTGACTTAGCGTCAAGATATTGTTTTTGATGTTTGGTGAATTGACGGGTCCGCAGGCTTTTCGGGGGAAGCGGCGGGCGTGAACCCGTCAAGAGCGTGCATATCGTTCGGGAGGTTCTTGATGGATCTGACTGTGCTTTTGCAGTCGAGAGGCGACGATTCTCCCAGCGGAGAGAACCTGGAATACGACCCGGTTTTCACCGAGATGGAGCTGGCCGCACAACCCGGCGAAGAGGTACAGATCGGCGACGAGATCCGCGCCGCCGAGGATCCCGATTACCCCGAGGTGCGCGTCAAGGCGCTGGAGGTGCTGGAGCGCAGCCACGATCTGCGGGCGGCGGTGTTCCTGGCCGACGCCCTGCTGCACGACCGCGAGGGGCTGGAAGGTTTCGCCGATGTCACCGGCTATGTCCGTGGCTGTCTGGAACAGTTCTGGGACAGCTGCCACCCCGAGCTGGACGAGGACGACGGCGATCCGACCATGCGGATCAACGCGGTGCAGGATCTCTGCGGTCAGCCCGACGGCATGGGCGGGCCGTCGCCGGTCTATCGCTCGCTGCGGCGGGTGCCGCTGACCGACAGCCGCGGCTTCGGCCGCTTTTCGCTGCGCGATATCGAAATTGCCGAAGGGCAGATGGTCGCGCCGCCGAACATGGAGCGGATCCCCGATACCGCCACGATCGGCGCCGCGTTTCAGGACAGCGACGATGGCTTCCTCGCCGGCCTGCTGGCGGCGGCCCGGCGGGCCGAGGAGAACATCCGCGCGATCATGGCGGTGTTTTCCGAACGGACGCCGGGGCAGGGGCCGGATCTGGACCCGCTGGTGAAGCTGACCCGGCATATCGCGCGCCATCTGGAGGCGCATGCGGGCGCCGCCGAGGGCGCCGGCGACACGGCGGCCGATGCGGCCGAGGCCGAGGCGCCGGGCGGCGTCCCGGCGTCGGCGGGGCCCGGCGCGGGCAGCGCTGCGGGCACCGGCGCGGCCGTGGTGGGCGGCATCAATTCGCCCGCCGACGTGTCGAACGCGCTGGACCGGATCGTCGCCTATTACCGGCGGGCCGAGCCGTCCAGCCCGGTGCCGCTGCTGCTGGAGCGGGCCAAGCGGCTGGTGAATGCGGACTTCCTCACCATCATGAAGGACCTCGCGCCGGCGGGCATCGACAACGTGCACCTGATCGGCGGCATCGAGGAGGACGACGATTGATCCGGGCGGGCCGGACCGAGGCGACATTTCATTTATCAAGGAGCACTAGATGGCTGACAGCTCTCAGAAATTCATAGCGCGCAACCGTGCCCCACGGGTGCAGATCGAATATGACGTAGAGCTCTACGGCGCGCAGAAGAAGGTTCAGCTGCCCTTCGTCATGGGGGTGATGAGCGATCTGGCCGGCAAGTCCGAGGTGGAACAGCCCGCCGTCGCCGACCGCAAATTCCTTGAGATCGACGTCGACAATTTCGACGACCGGCTGAAGTCGATGGCGCCGCGGGTGGCCTTCACCGTGCCCAACACGCTGACCGGCGAGGGCAATCTGGCGGTGGATATCACCTTCGAGAGCATGGACGATTTCTCGCCCGCAGCGATCGCCCGCAAGGTCGAGCCGCTGCGCCAGCTGCTCGAGGCGCGCACGCAGCTGTCGAACCTGATGACCTACATGGACGGCAAGACCGGGGCCGAGGATCTGATCGCCCGGATCATCCAGGACCCGGCGCTGCTCAAGGCACTGGCCGCCCAGCCCGCCCCGCAACCCGACAGCGAAGAATAGGAGCCTCCGATGGCCGAAGAACAAGTCCAGACGGAAGCCGCCGGCGCCGCCACCGCATTCGGGTCGTCGGAATTCGCCAATCTGCTGCAGAAGGAATTTCGCCCGAAATCGGATCAGGCCAAGACCGCCGTCGAGACCGCGGTCAAGACGCTGGCCGAACAGGCGCTGGCCAATGCCGGGCTGATTTCGGACGACGCGCTGCGGTCGATCGAAAGCATCGTGGCCGAGATCGACAAGAAGCTGACCGAGCAGATCAACCACATCCTGCACCACGCGGAATTCCAGCAGATGGAAAGCGCCTGGCGCGGGCTGCATTACCTCGTCAACAACACCGAGACCGACGAACAGCTCAAGATCCGGGTCTTGAACATCTCGAAGAAGGACATGCACAAGACCCTGCGCAAGTTCAAAGGCACTGCCTGGGACCAGTCGCCGATCTTCAAGAAGCTGTACGAGGAGGAGTTCGGCCAGTTCGGCGGCGAGCCCTATGGCGCGCTGGTGGCGGATTACCATTTCGACCATTCGCCCCCGGATATCGAGCTTCTGGGCGAGATGTCCAAGATCGCCGCCGCCGCCCATGCGCCGCTGATCACCGGGGCGAAACCGTCGCTGTTCCAGATGGACAGCTGGTCCGAACTGGCCAATCCGCGCGATCTGACCAAGATCTTCCAGACCCCGGAATATGCCGCCTGGCGGTCGCTGCGGGAAAGCGAGGATGCGAAATACGTGGGCCTTGCCATGCCGCGCTTCCTCGGCCGGCTGCCCTATGGCTCCAAGACCGACCCGGTCGAGGAATTCGCCTTCGAGGAGGATACCGAGGGCGCCGACAGCAACAAGTACAGCTGGGTCAACGCCGCCTACGGCATGGCGGTCAACATCACCCGGTCGTTCAAGACCTATGGCTGGTGTTCGCGGATCCGCGGTGTGGAATCGGGCGGCGCGCTGACCAATCTGCCCAGCCACACCTTCCCCACCGACGACGGCGGCGTCGATCAGAAATGCCCGACCGAGATCGCCATTTCCGACCGGCGCGAGGCCGAGCTGGCCAAGAACGGCATGATGCCGCTGATCCATCGCAAGAACTCGGATCTGGCCGCCTTCATCGGTGCGCAGTCGCTGCACAAGCCGGCGGAATACGACGACCCGGACGCCACCGCCAACGCCAATCTGGGCGCACGGCTGCCCTATCTCTTCGCCACCTGCCGCTTTGCGCATTACCTCAAATGCATGGTCCGCGATAAGGTCGGGTCGTTCAAGAGCCGGCAGGACATGGAGGGCTGGCTACAGGACTGGATCAACCAGTACGTCGACTTCAACGCCGACATTTCCTCGGAGAACGAAAAGGCGCGCAAGCCGCTGGCCGCCGCCGAGGTCGTCGTCGAGGATGTCGAGGGCAACCCCGGTTACTACACCTCCAAGTTCTTCCTCCGGCCGCATTACCAGCTGGAGGGTCTGTCGGTGTCGCTGCGGCTGGTCTCCAAGCTGCCGTCGGAAAAAGGCGCCTGAGAAACCGCGCGGCTGCGGGGCCCGGCGCCCCGCGCCCGCGCAAGGAATTTTAACCCGCCAACCAACTTTATCATGAAAGGATAAGACAATGGCCGCGAATATGTTCGTGCAGATCTCCGACATCACCGGGGACGCGATGGAAGAGCAGCACAAGAAGTGGATCGTGATCCAGTCCGCCAGCTGGAACGTGGAGCGTGCGGTCGAGATGACCGATCTGGGCTCGACCCAGCGGATGCACGCCAACTCGAACTTCGGCAAGATCGAGGTCACCTCGCAGATGGGCAAGGCGTCGAACAATCTGGCGCTGTCGGTGGCCAACGGCACGGTGCGGCCGGAAATCATCATGCACTGGTGCCGCTCGGGCGACAGCGCCTCGGCCGGCCTGCTGGTCTATTCGATCTGGAAGCTCAAGCATGTGGTGATCGACAGCTACGCGATCTCGGCCAGCGAGGACGGCATTCCCGAGGAGACCTGGTCGATGGCCTATACCGCGATCGAGCATGAGTTCAAATCGACCGATCAGAAGACCGGCAAGCTCAGCACCGAGAACAACTTCAAGTGGAACGTGCAGACCGGCCGGGTCGAATGACCGTCTGACGCGCCCATCGCCCGGGCGTCGTGGCGCCCGGGCCCGTGCCCGGCGCATTGCGCCCCCTTGCCCCCGGCCGACCAAGCGGAGCCTGCCCGAATGACACCCGAAGAGCATCTCAAGACAGGAGAGCTGGACCTTGCCCTCAAGACCCTGCAGGACAGGGTGCGCGCCGATCCGTCGAACGCGCGGCTCAGGATCTTCCTGTTTCAGCTGCTCTGCGTTCTGGGCGACTGGAAACGCGCGATCACCCAGCTGAAGCTGAGCGCGGAGCTGGACCCGGAGGCCGAGATGATGGCCCGCACCTATCGCGAGGCGATCATCTGCGAGGTCTACCGCGACAAGGTCTTCGCCGGCGAGAAGGAGCCGATGATCTTCGGCCAGCCGCAGGACTGGCTGGCGCTGCTGATCGAGGCGCAGAAGCTGCTGGCGCAGGGCCATGCCGAACAGGCCGCGGCGCTGCGCGCCCGCGCCTTCGATGCCGCGCCCGCCTGTCCCGGCGCGCTGAACGGCGAACCCTTCGGCTGGATCGCCGACGCCGACATGCGGCTGGGGCCGGTGCTGGAGGTGATCGTCAACGGCCGCTATTTCTGGATGCCCTTCACCGCCATCGCCAAGCTGGAGATCGACCCGCCCAGCGACCTGCGCGATGCGGTCTGGACCGCCGGCACGCTGACGCTGGGCAATGGCGGCGAGCTGGCCGTGCTGATCCCCAGCCGCTATCCCGGCACCGCCGCCAGCGCCGACAGCGCCGCCAAGCTGGCGCGCGCCACCAGCTGGACCGACGCCGGCGCCGGCACCTTCGTGGGCATCGGCCAGCGGCAGCTGATCACCGACGGGGCCGAGGTCGCGCTGCTGGACCTGCGCAGCCTGACGGTGCAGCGCGGCGACGCCGGAGGTGCGGCTGCCGATGGCTGACAAGACCCTCTCGGACCGGCTGCAGCCGTCGCTTCTGGATCGGTTGACGGACACCGATCCGGGCAACCCGAAAGAGGGGCGCGACGCCCGCGTGATCGACCTGGTGCGCCTGCGCGAGATCATCCAGCGCGATCTGTCGTGGCTGCTGAACACCACCAATCTGGCGCAGATGATCGACGCCGAGGCGATGCCGCATGTGGCGCGCTCGGTGCTGAATTACGGGCTGGAGGAGATCTCGGGCGAATATTCCACCGAGGAGCGCGCCGAGCTGATCCGCCGGTCGATCGCCACCGCCATCGCCGCGTTCGAGCCGCGGATCATCCGCGGTTCGGTCGATGTCTCGATCAGCCCAGACCGGGGCGGCAGCGACATGACCGTCGATCTCGACATCCGCGCCGACATGTGGGCCCAGCCGCTGCCGCTGGAGCTGTATCTGCGCAGCCAGGTGGATCTGACCACCGGCGAAGTGGAAGTGGAACGGAGCCTGTAGATGGATACACGGCTCATGAAGCACTACGAGAGCGAGCTGATGTTTCTGCGGGACATGGGCGCGGAATTCGCCGCCGCCTATCCGAAGATCGCGGCGCGCCTGGGGATGGAGGGGATCGAGGTTCTCGATCCCTACGTCGAGCGGCTGCTGGAGGGGGTCGCGTTTCTGTCCGCCCGGGTCCAGCTCGAGCTTGAGCTGCAATATCCCAATTTCACCTCCAACCTGCTGGAGATCGTCTATCCGCATTACCTGGCGCCGACGCCATCGATGATGATTGCCGCCTTCGAGCCCGATATCGCCAACGCCGCGCTGAAGGAGGGTTACGTGCTGCCGCGCAACACGGTGCTGCGCAGCCGGATGATGGAGGGCGAGCAGACCCCCTGCGAATACCGCACCGCCGCCGATATGACGATGTGGCCGATCGAGATCGCCGAGGCCGAATATATCGATGGGCGCGGCGATCTGGTGGCGGCCGGCGTCGCCGGGCAGGGCCGGGCGCGCGCCGGCATCCGGCTGCGGCTGCGGCGCCGCGACGGCGCACCGATCCGCGAACTGGGGATGGACAGTCTCGTCCTGCATCTGAACAGCGCGGCGGGCAATTCCTGGCGGTTGCTGGAGCTGCTTTGCACCCAGGCCGAGGGGCTGACGGCGCGCGCCACCGACCGGCGCGCCGACTGGACCCTGCCGCTGTCGCGCGGCGCGGTCGAGCAGCGCGGCTTCGCGCCCGAGGAGGCGTTGTTGCCGGTGCCGCGCCGGGTGTTCGACGGCTACCGGCTGCTGCAGGAATATTTCGCCATGCCGGACCGGTTCCTGTTCGTCGAGCTGCAGGGGCTGCGACCGGCGCTGGAGCGTGCCGCGGGGGCGGATGTGGACATCTACATCCTGCTGCGCGAGGGGCATCGCGACCTGGCCCCGATGGTGGTGCCCGAGGCCTTTACGCTGAACGCGGTGCCGGCGGTGAACCTGTTCCCCAAACGCTGCGACCGGGTGCAGCTGCGTCCGCACGACACCGAACACCACATCGTGCCGAGCCGCACCGCCGGGCTCGATTTCGAGATCTACGCGCTGCAGAGCGTGACCGGAATCAGCGGCGAGGGCGCCGAGGACGTCGCCTTTCGCCCGTTCTATTCCGAGACCGATTTCACCGCCGCCGGCGAGACCCACCCGGCCTATTACACGCTGCGCCGGCGGATGCGTCAGCGCAGCGAGAAGGAGCGGCTGCGCGGCGTGCGCACCTCCTACCTCGGGTCCGAGGCCTATGTGACGCTGGTGGATCGCCGGCAGGTGCCCTATCCGGCCGATCTGGATCAGCTGGCGGTCACCGCGCTGTGCACCAACCGCGACCTGCCGTTGCTGTTGTCCAGCGGCGACGCCGATGTGTTCCAGCTGCCCGAGGGCGGCCCGGTGAAGGCGATCCGCCTGCCGGTCTCGCCGACCCGGCCGCATCCGACGCTGGCCCAGGGCGATACCGCCTGGCGGCTGATCAGCCACCTCAGCCTGAATTACGCCTCGATCGCCGACACCGGCCAGGGCAGCTCGGCCGAGGCGCTGCGCGAGCTGGTCGGCCTCTATGCGCCGCTGGGCAACCGGGTCACCGAAAAGCAGCTTGAGGGGATCGTGTCGGTCACCAGCCGGCCGATCGTGCGCCGGGTCAGCGACGAGGTGCTGTCCACCGCGCTGCGCGGGCTGGAGATCACCGTAGGCTTTGACGAGAGCTTTTTCGAGGGATCGAGCATCTATGCGCTGGGCGCGGTGCTGGAGCGGTTTCTGCGCCGCTACGCCACGCTCAACAGTTTTACAGAAACCGTTTTGACAACGCAGAAACGTGGGGAAATTGCCAGATGGCGACCGGAAAAGGGCCTCGGCCGGATCATCTGAGCCATTTTGAAAGGCTGGTCAGAGAGCCCGAGAAACATCACGTTTTTCAGGCGCTGCGGGTGATCGAGGCCGAGTTCGCGGATGCGCCCCGGCTGGGCGAGAGCCGCCGGCCGCGGCAGGACCGGGTGCGGCTGGGCCAGCGGCCCGAACTGTCGTTCCCGACCTCGACCATCGCCGGGTTCGAGCCGGCCCAGGGCGACCGTCCGGCGCGGCTGACCAACCGGTTCTTCGGCCTGTTCGGGCCGCAGGGGCCGTTGCCGCTGCATATCACCGAATATGTCCGCGACCGGCTGCGCAACCACCGCGATCCGACCTTCGTCGCCTTTGCCGACATGCTGACGCATCGGCTGATGGGGCTGCTCTATCGCGCCTGGAGCGCCGGCCAGCCGGCGCCGAGCTTCGACCGCGGCGACGATCCGATGGCGCGCCGGGTGGCGGCGCTGGCCGGCTATCGCGGCGATCATCTGCAGAACCGCGACGCGCTGCCGGATCTGGCCAAGCTGCATTTCGCCGGCCTGCTGGCGCAGGGGCCGAAGAACGCGGCGGGGCTTGAGGCGATGCTGACCGAGTTTTTCGGCGTGCCGGTGCGGGTGCAGCAGTTCGTCGGCTCCTGGCTGGATCTTGAGCCCGACGACCGCTGGCAGCTGGGCGCGATGGCGGGGCTGGGGCAGGCCACCAGCATCGGCGACCGGGTGTGGAGCCGCGCCGCCAAGTTCCGGCTCAGGATCGGTCCGTTGCGGATGGCCGACTACGACCGGCTGTTGCCGGGGGGCGCCTCGCTCGACCGGCTGCGGGCATTGGTGCGCAGCTATGCCGGCGATGCGCTCGACTGGGACATCAACCTGATCCTCGCCGGCGACGAGGTGCCGCGCGCCAGTCTGGGCGGTGCCACCCGGCTGGGCCACACCAGCTGGATCGGCAGCCGCCGCGCCGGGGCCGAGGCGCGCCCGGACGCGGCCGACCTGTTCCTCTGCCCCGGTGCCGGGCAACCCCACGCGCCGGCCTGACCGCCGGGCAAGACAGAGAAGGACATACGATGACCGAGATCAGCCGCGTGGCCCTGTTCGGAAAGCTCAACAAGATCGCCTATCAGGCGGTGGAGAGCGCCACGGTGTTCTGCAAGATGCGGGGCAACCCCTATGTCGAGCTTGTCCATTGGGTGCATCAGCTGCTGAACGCGCCGGACAGCGACCTGCACCGGATCATCCGGCATTACGATCTGGACCCGGGCCGGATCGCCACCGAGATCACCCGGGCGCTGGACGCGCTGCCGCGCGGGGCGAGCACGATCA
>JBFXGQ010000022.1:0-18427 GCA_050177915.1 Pseudodonghicola sp.
CGGTGCTGTGGCACCGGGCGCGCATGTGGCTCTGGATCGGGCTGACGCTGAACCTCGTCTTCGCCGCCTTCCTGCCGATCGCCGCCACCCAGGCCAGCCGCTGGACCATCGGCGACCAGGACCGGCTGCTGATGCGCCGCTATGTCGGCCAGGCCGAGATGAGCGCCCGCATTCTTGACGAGGCCCGCGCCCGGGGCGTCACCGCCGTGGTCAGCGGCAACCGCCACCTGCTGGCCGATCTGTTCCACAAGGCCAAGGGCAGCGGCATCGCCATCTATGCCGAACCGGTCGCGGGCCGCCCGCCGCATTTCTACGCCCAGCGCCACCCCTACCCGGCCGGACGCAGCGCCCCCTATCTCTACGCCACGCTGGACGCGACACCGCCCTGCGGCAGCGCGCTGCCCGTCGCCACATGGCGCCCGGGCCCCGGCATCTATGCCGGCAATACCCTGCACCTCTATCTGCTGCACGACAACTGCTGGACCGGGGACCGGCAATGACCGCGCCCCGCAGCACGCAAGTCATCCTGAGCATCTGGCTGGCGGCCTGTCTGCTGTTCGCCAGCTTCCCCGGCATCGATCTGGCCGTGGCAGGCCTGTTCTACGATCCCGCGACCGGGCAGTTCCCGCTGGGCGGCCACGCGGCGCTGCAGGCGCTGCGCGAGGTGATCTGGAACGCGCTGAACCTGCTGGCGCTGCTCTGCCTGTTTCTCGGCCTGCAGGGGCTGTTCACCCGCCGCGCCATGCGCATCCCGGCGCGGATCTGGGGGTTCTGCGTCGCGCTGATCCTGCTGGGCCCCGGCATTCTGGTCAATCTGATCCTGAAATCCCACTGGGGCCGCGCCCGCCCGGCGCAGCTTGAGCTGTTCGGCGGCCAGGCCCGGTTCACCCCGCCGCTGCAGATCAGCGACCAATGCGCCGGCAACTGCTCCTTCGTGTCGGGCGAGGCCGCCTTTGCCGCCTGCGGCGCGATCATCCTGGGCCTGCTGCTGTGGCATGTGGTGCCGGCGCGGCGCCGCCGCTGGCTGCTGGCGGCACTCGCGCTCTTTGCCGTGGCTGCGGCCTCGATGCGGGTGATGACCGGGCGGCACTTCCTGTCCGACGTGGTCTGGTCCTTCATCCTGATGGGCACGCTGGCGCATCTGCTGGCCCGGCTGTTCCGGCTGGCGCCGGTGCATCGCCGCGTCACCGCCGGCGCGCTGCGCGCCGATGCCCAGACCGTCACCACCGATATCGCCGCCGCCGGCCACCGGGCGCTGCGCCGCGCCCGTGCCGGGGTGCAGACGCTGCGCGACAGCTTCGCAAGGAACCGCAGGCCATGACCGAGATCCCGCCGCAGAGCGAAGCCGCACCGCCCGCCAGCCAGCCGCCGATGCAGCCCTGGCTGCGCCGGCTGTTCCGCCGCTTCGGCCTGGCGATGCTGCTGGCGATCCTGCTTTCCGCCGTGGCCCTGTCGGACCGCACGGTGGAACACACCGGCGACAATGTGCAGCTTGCACTGCCGCTCAGCGGTCTGGCCTGCGCCGTGGCCACCGGCCAGGGGGTGAAATACGTCGGCCGCTTCGTGCTGCTCTTCAGCATCTACACCGGCTCCAAACGGGGTCTGGGTGAGGTGCCGCTGAACGAACGCCCCAACGGCGGCTATGCCGGCTTCCCCTCGGGCCATACCTCGGCCAGCACCTTCGGCGCCACATGGCTGGCCGGCACCTGCCTGGCCCAGAGCCCGGTGGCCCAGGGCGTGGCGATCCTGGCCGCCGGTTTCGTCGGTGGGACCCGGATCGAGCATGGCTCGCACAACGTCTGGCAGGTGCTGGCCGGCGGCTTTCTCGGCTGGATGATCCAGTTCCTGCCGCTGACCTGGTTCGATCGCGGCTTTCGCCGCACCGTCACCGCCGCCGGGCGCGGCATCCGCGCCGCGGCCCTGACGCTCTGGGGGCTGGGACTGATCGGCTGGCGTCGCCTGCGCGCTCAGCGGAACAGATAGGCGGTCACCCCCAGCTCATCCGCACCGCCGAGACCGAAGCCCTCGATGCGGCCCAGCTCCTCATGCGGACGGGTCGCGACGGCGTCGAATGCCGCGCGCTGGCGATCCTCGACGAAGACCAGCGCGCAGGGGGCCTTGCCCGCCTCCTCCGCCGCCGCCGCCGCGCTCAGGAACCGCGGCAGCTGCGTCGTCAGCAGCATCAGCGACGGCTCCTCATAGCCCACCGACAGGAACGCCGGGCTCTCGCACATCGCCTGCGCCTGCCGGTGCAGCGCGGCGAGCGCATTCGACGGCCAGATGTGATCGAGCCGCCCCAGATGACCGAACAGCGCCACCGACAGCCCCAGCGACAGCGCGCCGAAGCCCAGCACCGGCGCCAGCCGCTCGCCCACGCGCATGGTGGTCCGGACCCAGACCATCCCGGCCAGCGAGATCGCGATGCCCAGCGCCCAGATCAGGCTCGGCCCCATGCCATATTGCAGCGAGAAGACCAGCGGCGCCGCGCCCAGCCCCAGCGCCAGCAGCAGGACCGCCGCCAGGAACAGCCGATAGGGCCATCCGAACGGCCGCTCCGGCCGCGCCAGCCAGCCGGCGGCCGCCAGCATCGCCAGCGCCGGATAGGTCGGCAGCACATAATGGATCAGCTTGGTCGCGGTGATCTCGAACACCAGCCAGGTCGGGATGATCCAGGCCAGGCAGAACAGCACGCCGGGATCACGCCGCGCCACCCAGCCGTACCACAGCCCGAAGGGCAGCAGGATCGAGGCCGGCCAGAAGGTCACCCAGACCGCCAGCGCATAGGTGCCGAAGGGGGCGCCATGGCTCTCCTGCCCCTCGCCGATCTTGCCGATCAGATCGCGGCCCAGCGCCTCGGCCCAGAAGGCATCGCCGGATTTGACCGTGATCGCCACATACCACGGCAGCACGATCGCCACGAACAGGAGCAGCCCCCGGCCCCAGCGCAGCGGCGCCAGCCAGGCGACGCCGCGCCGCGCCGCGATCAGCGCCAGCAGCGACAGCGCCACCACCATCGGCCCGATCGGCCCCTTGATCAGCATCGAGACGCCCATCGCACCCCAGAACAGCCAGGGCCAGCCGCCCTTGACCGCCGCCGCCCCGCGCATGTGCAACCGCGCCAGCACCAGCTGCGCCGCCAGCACGGTGGCCAGCAGCGTCGCATCGGTCTTGGCCAGCCGCGCCTCGCCCCCCAGCACGAAGCAGACCGCCAGCAGCAGCGCTGCCAGCAGCGCCGGCTGGGCGCCGACCAGCGACAGCGCAATCAGATAGGTCAGCAGGCAGGCCGCCACCGCCATCACCAGCGACGGCAGGCGGTAAACCCAGATCTCGGTCGCGTGACTGTCGCCCACCAGTTTCAGCGCCGCCGATTGTAGCCAGTAGATGCCCACCGGCTTCTTGTAGCGCGTCCCCTCGCCCAGCCGGATGTCGATGTAATCGCCGCTCTCCGCCATCTGGCGCGAGGCCTGGGCGAACCGGGTCTCGTCCCGGTCGATCGGCGGCAGGGTGAAGAAACCGGGCAGGAACATCACCAGCGCGAAGAGCGCCACGAAGATCATCGGCCGCCCCGGCCGCCCGGCCGCCAGTCCGGCGAGGGCCAGCTCCGCCCGTTCCCGCAACAGCATCTGCGTCTCCCAAGACCGCGCGCCCCGGTCCGGGCGCCCCCCTTCTGTGGCCGAAACCTCCCCGCAATGCAATCCGCGCCGCCACCCCGGGGGCCGGCGCGCGCCCGCTTTCATCTTGGTCCAAATACCTCCGCCGGAGGCCTCGCGGCGCAGCCGCGATCCCGGCGCCGCGGCCCGATCACCGCGAACTGCCCGCAGATGTCGTTTTCGGCAGGAACCAGGCCGCCGCCGCTGCTACGCTGCCGCTCAACCGCCAGACCAGACGCCAGACCAGACAGGGACGCCATGACCACCGATCCGCTGCTCCAGCCCTATCAGCTCAAGCACCTGACCCTGAAGAACCGGATCATGACCACCGCGCATGAACCCGCCTACGGCGAGGACGGGCTGCCCAAGGACCGTTATCGCGCCTATCACCTCGAACGCGCCAGGGGCGGCGTCGCCATGGTGATGACCGCCGGCTCGGCGCTGGTGTCGCGCGACAGCCCGGCGGCCTTCGGCAATCTGCAGGCCTATCGGGACGAGATCGTGCCCTGGATGGCCAGGCTCGCCGACGACTGCCATGCCGAGGGCTGCGCGGTGATGATCCAGCTGACCCATCTGGGCTGGCGCACGGGATGGAACACCGGCGACTGGCTGCCGGTCGTCGCCCCCTCCGGCCTGCGCGAACCGGCGCATCGGTCCTTTCCCAAGGTGATGGAGGAGTGGGACATCGCCCGCATCACCGCCGATTACGCCGATGCGGCGGAAAGGATGCAGGCCGCAGGCCTCGACGGGATCGAGCTGGAGGCCTACGGCCATCTGATCGACGCCTTCTGGGCGCCGCGGCAGAATACACTCGGTGCGCCCTGGAACGGCGATCTCGCCGCCCGAATGAAATTCTCGCTCGACGTGCTCGGCGCCATCCGCGACCGGGTCGGGCCCGAGTTCATCGTCGGCCTGCGCTATACCGCCGACGATCGCACCCCGGGCGGGATCGGCAGCGACGAGGGGCTGGAGATCGGCCGCCGCCTCAAGGCCAGCGGCATGGTCGATTTCCTCAATGTCATCCGTGGCCATATCGACACCGACGCGGCGCTGACCGATGTGATCCCGCTGCAGGGCATGCGCAGCGCGCCGCATCTGGATTTCGCCGGGCGGCTGCGGGCCGAGGTCGGCCTGCCCACCTTTCACGCCGCCCGCATCCCCGATGTGGCCACCGCCCGTCATGCGGTCTCGGCCGGGCTTCTGGACATGGTCGGCATGACCCGCGCCCATATCGCCGATCCGCATATCGTGCGGAAGATCATCGCCGGGCGCGAGGACGATATCCGCCCCTGCGTCGGCGCCACCTACTGCCTCGACCGGATCTATCAGGGTGGTGAGGCGCTCTGCATCCACAACGCCTCCACCGGGCGGGAGCTGACCGAGCCGCACGCCATCGCACCGGCGGTGGTGAAAAGGCGCGTGGTCATCGTCGGCGCCGGTCCCGCCGGGCTGGAGGCCGCCCGCGTCGCCGCCGACCGCGGTCATGAGGTCACGGTGTTTGAGGCCGCCGCCGACCCGGGCGGCCAGATCCGGCTGACCGCGCGCAGCCCGCGCCGGCGCGAGATGATCGGCATCGTCGACTGGCGCATGGCGCAATGCGCCGCCCGCGACGTGACCTTCCGCTTCAATACCTTGGCCGAGGTGGCGGATATCACCGCGCTGGCCCCCGATGTGGTGATCGTCGCCACCGGCGGGCTGCCGCAGTGCGTGCCGCTGGAGGCCGGCGACGATCTGGTGGTCACCGCCTGGGACATCCTGTCGGGCGACGTGGCCCCCGGGCAAAGGGTTCTGATCTTCGACGATGCCGGCGACCCGGTGGCGCTGCAGGCCGCCGAGGTGATCGCCGCGACCGGCGCGCATGTCGAGGTCATGACCCCCGACCGCAGCTTTGCCCCCGATGTGATGGGCATGAACCTGGTGCCCTACCTGCGCGCGCTGCAGGCGAAGGACCTGCGCCTGACCGTGACCTATAGGCTCAAGGCGGTGAAACGGGCGGGCAATGCGCTCACCGCCGTGATCGGCACCGATTATTCCGACCATCGGGAGGAACGGGAGTTCGATCAGGTGGTGGTCAACCACGGCACCGCGCCGCTGGACGATCTCTATTTCGACCTCAAGCCGCTGTCGCGCAACCGCGGGGCGGTGGATTACGCCGCGCTGATCGAGGGCAGGCCGCAGCCCGATCCCGCCGGCGCCGAGGGCGATTTCCTGCTCTACCGCATCGGCGACGCGGTGGCCGCGCGCAACACCCATGCGGCGATCTATGACGCGCTGCGGCTGGTGCGGCGGATCTGAGAGGGGCGCGGCCCGGCATCTGCGCCGGGCCCCCCGGCCTTCAGACCGTCTCGGAGGCGGCCTCGGCCCCCTTGCCGTCATCGAATTTCGCGATCCATTTCTTCAGACTGAAGATATCGAAATAGATCGACAGGATCGCCGGCAGCACCAGCACCACCAGCACCATCGAGGCCAGCAGCCCGAAGGCGACCGAGACCACCAGCGGCACCAGCGTCTGCACCTGCGGGCTCGAATCGAACATGATCGGCACCAGCCCGACAAAGGTGGTGGAGCTGGACAGCAGGATCGGCCGGAACCGGTCGTTCACCGCGTTGAGCGCGGCGGCGATGTAATCCTCACCCTTCAGATGGTCCTGGAAGAAGGTCAGGAACAGGATGGCGTTGTTGACCACGATCCCCGACAGCGAGGCAAAGCCGATCATCGAGGGCATCGACAGATCCAGCCCCAGCGCCACATGGCCCAGGATGGTGCCGATCAGCGCGAAGGGGATCGACAGCATCACAAGCAACGGCAGGCTGTAGGAGCGGAACTGGAAGGCCAGCACCAGATAGACCCCCACCAGCCCCAGCAGCAGCGACCGCATCATGGATTTCTGCGATTTCTGCTGTTCCGCCGTGGCACCGCCGATCTGCACCGCGATGCCGGGATAGCTGCGCAGGATCTGCGGCCCGATCTCATCCGTCGCCACCGCCGAGATCCGCGCAGAGGTGGTCGCGGCGCGGTCGATCTTGCCCTCGATCCGCGCCACCACCATGCCGTTCTTGCGGGTGATGGTCGGATAGCTGGTGCTCTGGGTGATCATCGCCACGCTGTCGAGCGCCGCCTGCTTGCCGTCCGGCAGGGTCACCGGGAACAGCTCCAGATCGGAGAGCGAGGTGATCGCGTCGCCCAACTGCACCTGCACCGTCATGGTCGAGGCACCGGCGCGGAAGCTGTCGGCCTCGGCGCCCGCAAAGGCGTTGCGCAGTTGCGCCGCCAGCGCCTGCGGCGTCAGCCCGACCGAATAGCCGAAGGTATTGAGCGCCAGCTGCACCTCCTTGCGGCCGCCGTGCAGGTCCAGAAACGCCTCGGTCACATCGGGCCGCGCCACCAGCGCCACCAGCATGTCGTTGGCCGCCGCCTCAAGCTCCTCCAGATCCCGGCCCAGCAACTCGACGTCCAGATCCGAGCCCCCCGGCCCACGTTCGGACTGCGAGAAACTGCCCTGCACCAGATCGGGGATCGGACCGGTCTCGGCCCGCCACAGCGCCAGCACGTCGTCGGCGCGCACGTTGCGCCGGGTGCTGTCAAGCAGGTCGACGGTGACCGTGGCGGTGTTCGAACCGTTGGCGTCCACATCGCTGTTGACCGCATATTGCACCAGCACCCGCTGCACCAGCGGTGCGCCGCCCTCGGTGCCGGGGCTCAGCCGGTCGTCGACCCGGCCCAGCGCGGCGACCAGATGTTCGACCGTCTCGACCGTGCGGGCACGGTCGATCCCCGGCGTCAGCGAGATCCGCGCGATCAGCGTGTCGCTTTCGGTGGCGGGAAAGCCGATCACCTTGACCTGCCCCGAGGCGACCAGCCCCACAGCGAGGATCAGCGCGCCGATCACCACGCCGAAGGTCAGATAGCGCACCCGCACCAGATAGGCGGCGGCGGGCAGCAGGATCCGGGCCTTGAACCGCTCCAGCATCCGGGCGGCGCGGCGGGCGTCGGGATCGTGCGGTGTGTCATCGCCGCCGCCATGGCTCAGGTGGTGCGGCAGGATCAGGAACCCCTCGATCAGCGACAGCGTCAGCACCAGCAGCAGCACCATCGGGATGAACTTGAGGATCTGGCCGAAATCGCCCGACAGGAACATCAGCGGCCCGAACACGCAGGCGGTGGTCAGGAAGGAGGACAGCACCCCCGGCAGCACCTCGATGGTGCCGCGCGCCGCCGCCTCCAGCCGGCCGGCCCGGCGGCGCCATTTGTCGATATTCTCGGCGATGACGATGGAATCGTCCATGATCACCCCCACCGCCATCAAGAGCGCCACCAGGGTGATCATGTTGATGGTGATCCCCAGCACGTTCATCAGGAACAACCCGCCCAGGAAGGACACCGGCAGCGAGGCCGAGATCCACAGCGATTCCCGCATCGAGAAGAACAGCCACATGGTGCCGAAGACCAGCACCAGCCCCATGGCGATATTCTGCAGGATCAGGTTCAGACGCTCCTGCACCACATCGGTGAGGTTGTTGATCACGGTCAGGCGGAAGGGATCGGGATAATGCGCCCGTTCGGCCTGCAACAGGGTGTCCACCGCAGCGAACACCCGGATGCTGTCCTCGTCCTTGGACTTGTAGATCGAGATGATCGCCGCCTGATCGCCGTCGATGAAGGATTGCACGTTCTCGTCGCTGTCGACCACCCGCACCTCGGCCAGATCGCGCAGCCGCACGACACCGCCGTGGTCGTTCTGCAGCACGATCAGATCCTCCAGCTCGGCGACCGAGCGGCGCACGTCGGAATAGCGCAGCACGTAGCTCGTGTCCTGCACCTCGACATCGCCCAGCGGCTGGCGCAGGCTGCGCGCCTCGATGGCGGTGATCACATCGCTGCCCGACAGCCCGTAGCGGCGCAGCGCCTGCGGATCGAAGCTGACCCGCAGCTCGCGGTCGCTGATGCCGCCGACCCGCGCCTCGGCCACCCCGGCCAGCGCCTGCAGCCGGTCGGCCAGCCGGTCGGCATAGTCGATCAGCCCGGCCTTGCCGGCGATGCCGGAAATCGCGACCAGCGCCACCAGATCGGTGCGCCCCTGCACCTCGACCGTCGGCGCCTCGGCCGCATCGGGGAAATCGGTGATGCCTGAGACCGCCGAGAAGACATCGTTGAAGAACTGGACGATGTCGCCGCCTTCCTCCAGCTCGGCGGTGGCCTGGGCACGGCCATCCAGCGACAGGCAGTCGAATTCGGCCAGCCCGGTCAGCCCGGTCACCGCATCCTCCAGCGGAATGCAGATCTCCTCGTCGACATCGCGGGCGGAGGCGCCGGGATAGACCACGCCGACCCCGACGGTCGAGGCGGCGAATTCCGGGAAGGTCTCGCGCTCGATATTGGTGGCGACCGCGATGCCGAGGATGCAGATCAGCGCCATCAGCAGGTTGGCGGCGACCGGGTGACGGACGAAGAAGCGGACCATCTCAGCCGTTCCGGTCCGGGGTGGCGACCGGGATCAGCCGGATGCCCGGGATCGGCGGCGTCGGCGTGCTGAGCACCAGCGTCTCGCCGCCCTCCAGCCCGTCGCGGATCACCACGGCCTCGCCCAGCGCCGGGCCGGCCTGCACCGCGCGCCGCGCCAGCCGGCCGTCGGCGTCCATCAGATAGAGGAAGGGCGCGCCGTCGTCGTCCAGATGCAGCGCCGTGCGCGGCACCGTCAGCGCATCCGCCACCGGCGGGGCCGACAGATGCACGGTGACGAAGCCGCCCACATGCAGCGGCGGCCGCCCCTTGGCGCCATTGGCCAGATAGGGGTCGCTCACCCGCACCACCAGCCCCATGGTGCCGGTCTCGCTGTCGAGGGTGCCGCGCAGGCGCATGATCTGGGCGTCATAGCTGGCGGCGACCCCGGCCAGCTCCAGCCGCACCTCGGCGCGGATGTCCAGCTCGTGCATCAGCACCACCATCCGGCTGGTATCGACCAGCGTGTCGGGCGACAATTGCCCGCCGACCGCGGCCAGCGCCATGGCGCGAAAGGCGCGCGGGGCGAATTCCGCCACGATCTCGACCGCGTCGGCGCTGTCCAGCGTCAAGAGCGTCTCGCCGGTGCGGATGAACTGGTCCTGCTCGACATTCAGCGTATCGACCCGGCCGCGGAAAGGGGCGGTGATGAGGGTCTTGGCCAGCGACCGCTCGGCCTCGGCCAGCTCGGCCCGGCGCACCGCCAGCACCGCCTCGGCCGAAGCGCGCTGCGAGGGGTAGAGTTCGAGCGTGTTGGTGACATTGGTGATCGAGCTCTGCTGCGAGAAGAGCGCCTTTTCGGCGGTGTTGAGCGCCGCCTGGGTGCTGGCGCCGCTGTCGACCAGCGCCTTGACCCGGTCGTATTCGGTCTGCGCCACCTCGAGCGTGCGCTGCTCGATCTCGAGATTGCGGCGGCTATTGGCCTCCTGCCGGTCGATCTCGGCCAGCGTCGCCTCGGCGGCGGCGATGTTGGCACGGGTCTTCTGCACCGAAAGCTCGTAATCGGTGCGCTCGACCTCGACCAGCGGATCGCCGGCCTCGACAAAGCTGCCCTCGGCCAGATCCGGGGCCAGCCGGGCGATGCGCCCCTGCACCTCGGAGACCGCCGCCCAGCTGTGCGCCGGCGCCACCCGGCCGAAGCCTTCGGCGAAGGGGATCAACGGCGCCGGCGCCACCGTCAGCACCCGCACCGCCACCTCGGCCTCGGGCTCGGCGGTCACCGGGACCTCGCCGCCCCGCGTCATCCAGAGGAAGCCGAGCACCCCCAGCGCGATCGGGGGGATGATGAGCAGGGGGCGCAGGTTCATGGGCTTCCTTCCGCAGGGCCGGTCCGGGCGCGGGACCAGGCGCCCGCCCCGGGGACTATAGTGCAGCGCGTCCCGCAGGGAAGCGTCAGGGCGCCGCAGCCGGCGCCGCGCGGCTCAGAAATCGACGCGCTGGCCCAGCCCCGCGTCCCGGGCGCGGACATAGACGTGATGCGCCGCCGCCAGATCCTGCGCCGCGATGCCGAGCGAGCGGTAGACGGTGATCTGATCGGGCGCCGTGCGGCCGGCGATATCGCCCGCCAGCAGCGCGCCGATCTCTCCCTTCAGATCGCCCGCCGCGAAGGTTCCGGCGGCGATCATGTCGACGATCTCACCGGCCTGCGCCAGGGTCGAGGGCAGGTAGTCGACCCAGATCGCGCCGCGTTCGACCATGCGGTCGTCGACCTCGCGCATGCTGGGGATCGAGGACCCGACGACATTCACATGCGCCCCCGGCCTGACCCAGTCGCCCGACACGATGGCGCGCGGCGCGGCGGTCAGCGTGCAGACGATATCGGCCCCCGAAACGGCGGCGCGCAGATCGGTGGTCGAGGCGAAATCGACCTCCGGATAGTCCGCCGCCGCCCGCGCGGCGAAGCCCGCGGCCTTTTCCGCCGACCTTCCGGCCACCGTCACGCGATGCAGCGGGCGCACCGCCAGCATCGCCGCCAGATGATGTTCGGCCTGTTCGCCATAGCCGATCAGCGTCAGGCTCTCGGCATCGTCCCGCGCCAGCGCGCGGGTGGCCACGGCGCTGGCCGCAGCGGTGCGGATCGCGGTCAGCAGGCTGGCGTCCATCATCGCCACCGCGCCCCCGGTCTCCGCCTCGAACAGCACGACGGCGCCGCGGTGCGACGACAGGCCCAGTTCGGCATTGCCGGGAAACAGGCTGACCAGCTTGACCCCGAAACAGGCCGGATCGGCGATGGCGCCGGGCATCACCCCCATGCGGTTGTCGCCGCCCACCGGCAGCACCGTCCGCAGCGGCAGCTGGGCGGTGCCGGCGGACACCCCCTTCATCGCCTCGGCCACCACCGCGATGGCCTGTTCCATCGGCAGTAGCGCCGCCACGTCGTCATGGGTCAGCACGATCACAGCGCGCGCTCCTCTGCTGTGCCCCAGTCGGGGCCGGTCACCTCAAGCCCCAGCGCCTGCTCCAGCAGCGAGGTATAGGCCGCCGGGCGCACCACATAGGGGAAATGCCCGCCCCAGTCGAAGCGATAGGCGGCGACCGGCGCAACCCGCGCCCGCACCGCCGCCCGCATCGGCGGCGGGATCAGCGGATCGTCGGCGGCCTCGACGGTGAACCGCTGCGCCGCCGGCAGGGTCAGCGCCGGCAGCTCCGGCGCGGTCTTCAGCGCCTTGAGCCGCATCCGCAGCTCCGGTTCGGGGATGCGGCCGCCGATCTCCTCCAGCAACAGCTCCACCAGATCGGCCTGATCGGGATGCGCCTCGCCCCAGGCGGCCAGCCCCGGACCGAAGCCGGCGCGCAGATCGGCGATGGGGGCGGCGTCGAGATCCAGCGCATAGGGCATCCGATGCGCCAGCCCGACCGCCGAAGGCAGCGTGTTGGCGGCGAGCAACCGGTCGACCCGATGCGGATAGCCGGCGGCGAAATACTGCGCCAGGTAGCCGCCCAGCGACGAGCCCAGGATCGAGGCGCTGGCGATCCCCAGCCGCGCCTGCAACGCCGCCAGATCCTCGCTCCACTCCGCGATGCCGCCGGTTTCCGGATAGCTCACCGCCACCAGCCGCAGCCGGTCCGACAAGGCCGCGATCTGCTGCCAGAAGATATCGCCGCGCCCCAGCGTGCCGGGGATCAGCAACAGCGCCGGACCCTGACCCGCGTCGATATAGCCCCAGCTGCGGCCATTGAGGTTGAGCCGCTGTTCGGGATGGCTGCGGGCGAAGGCGTCACGCGCGGCGATCAAGGATCTGGTCATGCAAAAGGGTCCTTTGAAACCGGTCAAAAATTGCGAACACGATGAATATGAAAGTCAGTATAGGCGATATTGCGAAGATCGGCAGCGGTGGCGCCAGCGGCTCAGAACAGGCCCTCCGGCGCTATTGTCCCGCCAGCGCCGCGCGGGTCGGCGACAGGCTGTCGGCCCCGATCCCCTCGGCCGCGATGTCGGCCGGCACCGGCGCGCCGCGCAGCAGGGCGGCGGCATAGCGGGCCATCGCCGGGGCGGTCTGAATGCCATAGCCGCCCTGCCCCGCCAGCCAGAAGAACCCGGGCGCCACCGGATCGTAGCCCACCGCCGGATTGCCGTCGGGCAGAAAGCTGCGCAGCCCGGCCCACTTATGCTCGATCCGCCGCACCCGCAGCTCGAAGGCGGTCTCGATCCGGTCGACGCAGATCGCCACGTCGATCTCCTCCGGCCGCGCGTCGCAGGGGGCCGAGGGGGTCGCGTCGGCGGGCGAGATCAGCAGCTTGCCGGCGTCCGGCTTCAGATAGAACCGCTCCTCGCAATCCACCGCCATCGGCCAGGTGTCGGACATGGTGCCGGCGGGCGGCGCCACCAGCATCGCCGTGCGGCGCAGCGGCCGCAGACCCAGCGGCCGCAGCCCGGCCAGCCGCGCCACCTCGTCGGCCCAGGCGCCGGCGGCATTCACCACCAGCGGCGCGCGCAGCAGACCGGCGCCGGTCTCCACCTCCCAGTCGTCACCGGCACGGGTCAGGCCCAGAACCTCCGCCCTCAGATGCAGGGCGCCGTCGTTGGCGCGGAAGGCTTTCAGATAATGCTGCAGCAGCCCGTGCACCTCGATATCCGCGGCATCGCGGTCGAACAGCGCCGCCGCGACATAATCGCGCCGCAGGATCGGCAGCAGCGCGCAGGCGGCCGCCGCGCTGCAGGGCTCCACCGCCGCGCCCAGCTCGTCCCGCATCGCCGCCAGCGCCTGCGCCTGAGCGGCGCGGCCGACGAACAGCGCCCCGCGGGGGCGGATCAGCCCGGCGGGCGGATTGCCCGGCCCCTCGCCGCGATAGAAGGCATGGCTCGCCCGCGACAGCGCCCGGATCGGCGCCGGACCATAGGCCACGGTGAACAGCGCCGCCGACCGCCCGGTGGTGTGATAGCCCGGCTGGCTCTCGCGTTCGACCAGCACCACCCGGGCGCTGCGCGACAGTTCGGCGGCCACCGATGCGCCGGCCATCCCGGCCCCGATCACGATGATATCGGCTGAGGTTCCGACCACGGCCCGCCCCCTGTCTGACTGCGTCTCGGAAAAGCCTAGCACTGGCTCTCCAATCGGAAAAGACGGTTTTCCTATCGGAAAAATTGTTGGCGCCTCAGGGCAGCGGCCGTAAACTCGGACCATGACCGCCCCCGGCCCAGATCCGACCCCACGCGCCGATTTCGGCCGCCGCCTGCGCCAGCTCAGAGCCGAGCGCGGCTGGACCCTGGCCCAGGTCGCCGACCGCACGGGCCTGGCGATCTCGACGATTTCCAAGGCCGAACGCGGGGTGATCTCGCTGACCTACGACCGGCTGGCGCAGCTGGCGCGCGGGCTGGAGGTCGATCTGGCCGCCTTCTTCGCCGCCAAGGGCCAGAGCTTTGAACCGGGCAGTTTCGCGGTGGCGCGAAAGGGCGACTTCAAGCGGCAGGAAACCCGGACCTACGTCTACGACATGCTGTTCCCCGAGCTGTGGAACAAGGCGATGACACCGATGATGGGCACGCTAAAGGCGCGGCAGCTCATGGATTTCGAGGAATTCGTGCGCCACCCGGGGCAGGAGTTCCTGGTGGTGCTGGAGGGGGCGGTGACCGTCTTCGTCGAAGGCCGCCCGCCGGTGCGGCTGGAGGCGGGCGACAGCCTCTATTTCGACAGCGCGCTGGGGCATCTCTACGCCTCGGACGGCGACCGGGACGCGCGGATTCTGGTGGTCTGCACCGCCGGCGCCTAGCCGCGCAGCACCGCGCCCGGGTTCATGATGCCCTGCGGATCCAGCGCCGCCTTGATCGCCCGCATCGCGTCCAGCCGGACCGGGTCGCCATAGCGTTCCAGATCCTCGACCTTGAGCCGCCCGATACCGTGCTCGGCGCTGACCGAACCGCCCATCTGATGCACCAGATCATGCACCGCGCGCTTGATCTCGCCGGCCTGATTGGCGTGATCGGCCTTGCTGCGCCCCGGCACCGGGAAGACGTTGTAATGCAGGTTGCCGTCGCCCAGATGGCCGAAACAGTTGATGCGGAAGCTGCCCAGCCCGGCCACCAGCTGGCCGCCGCGGTCGATGAACTCGGGGATCCGGCTGATCGGCACCGAGATATCGTGGCTGGAGATCGCGCCGATCCGGCGGTTGCCCTCGGGGATATGTTCGCGCACCGACCAGAAGGCGTCGCGCTGCGCCTGCGACTGCGCGATCAGCCCGTCGCGGGCCAGATCATGCGCCAGCGCCGTCTCGAACAGATCGGCCAGCGCCTGTTCCGGATCCAGCCCGCGCGCCAGCCCCAGCTCGATCAGCACGCACCAGTCGGGCGGCGTGTCGAAGGGCTGGCGGATGTCGGGCAGCGTCTCGGCCAGGAACCGCAGCCCCTGCCCGGCGATCAGCTCAAAGGCGCTGACCCCGTCGCCCAACAGGTCGCGGGCCAGCGCCAGCAGCGCGATCGCCGCCTGCGGGTCCGGCACCACGAAGATCGCCGTCCCCTCGGCCGCCGGCCGGGGAAAGAGCTTCAGCGTCGCCGCGGTGATGATGCCCAGCGTGCCCTCGGCGCCGATGAGCAGGTCGCGCAGGTCGTAGCCGGTGTTGTCCTTCCTCAGCCGCGACAGCCCCTGCCAGATCCGCCCGTCAGGCAGCACCGCCTCCAGCCCCAGACACAGATCGCGGGCGTTGCCATAGCGCAGCACGCCGGTGCCGCCGGCATTGGTCGACAGATTGCCGCCGATCCGCGCCGTGCCCTCGGCCGCCAGCGACAGCGGAAACAGCCGCCCGGCCTCGGCCGCCGCCAGCTGCACGTCGGCCAGCACCGCGCCGGCCTCGGCGATCAGCACGTTCTCGGTCGGATAGACGCCGCGGATCGCATGCATCCGCTCCAGCGAGACGACCAGCGGCGCCGGCCCCTCCGGCATCACCTGACCGCCCACCAGCCCGGTGCCGCCGCCGTAGGGCACGACCGCCACCCGCGCCGCCGCCGCCGCCGTCACCAGCGCCGAGACCTCCTCGACGCTGCGCGGCAGGGCCAGCACGCCGCACTGGCCGGTCCAGCGGCCGCGCGGCTCTTCCAGATAGCGGGGTTCGGCGGGGCGAAACACCGCCTCGGGCAGCGTCTGGCGCAGCCGGGCGGCAAAGCTTTCATCGGCAGGATTCAATGTCATGCCCCTTCCTGCCGCAAGCCCCGCGCTGCGACAAGAGCCATCGCATCGCCCCGGCGGCGAAGACCCCGCCACCGGGGGCCTTTTTCTGGCTATAAATATCCTCGCCGAAGGCACGCGCCACAGGCGCGTCCCCCGGGCCTTGGGCCTTGGGGACCTACCCGACGTCGGTCTTGCCGCGCCGGTCGCTCCTCAGGCAGGCATAGAGCACATGGGTGCGCCAGCGGCCGTTGATCTGCAGATAGCTCTGCGCCACGCCCTCGTATTTGAAGCCGGCGCTTTCCAGCAACCCGCGCGAGGCGGCGTTCTCGGGCAGGCAGGCGGCCTCGATCCGGCTCAGTTCCAGCCGGGTGAAGGCGTGATGCACCACCGCGCCGATCGCCTCGCGCATGAAGCCCCGGCGGGCGTGCACCTCGCCGGTCCAGTAGCCCAGCGTGCCCATCTGCGCCGGGCCGCGGCGGATGTTGTCCAGCGTGATCGCCCCCAGCAGCAGCTGATCGGAGCGGCGGAACAGGAACAACGGTAGCGCCGAGCCGTTCGAGACCGACCGCTGCGCCCAATAGACCCGGTTGGTAAAGGCCTTGCGGCTCAGGTGATCCTCGGCCCAGCTGGGCTCCCAAGGCGTCAGGAAGGCGCGGCTTTCCATCCGCAGCGCGGTCCAGGCGCGGAAATCCGAATGCAGCGGCGGGCGCAGCGTCAGCCGCTCTGTCTCGATCTTCAGTTTGCGTTTGGCCAGCAGCATCGTCGCGGGTCCCGGCGCGTCAGGCGGCGCGCCGCTCTTGCAGCTGATCGAGCGTCGGCGCCGCCTCGATCGGACCGTAGAGCGCCATCGCCGCCGGCGCCTGCGCCGCCATGCGTTCGGCAAAGGCCCGCACCGCCTGAGTCGTCACCGCGTCGATATGGGCCACGGTTTCCTCCAGCGGCGGCACCTTGTCCCAGATCTGCACCAGCCGGGCCAGACGTTCGGCCCGGTTCGACGGGCTTTCCAGCCCCATCAGCATGCCGGCCTTCATCTGCGCCCGGGCGCGGTCGACCTCGGCATCGCTCATGTCGTCGGCGGCGCGCTTCATCTCGTCGATGGTGATGCCGGCCAGCTCGGCGATCTGCCCGGCCGAGGTTCCGGCATAGATCGTCGTGGTGCCGGTATCGGCATAGGCGCCGGTCTGGGCGAAGATGGTATAGCACAGGCCGCGCAGTTCCCGGATCTCCTGGAACAGGCGCGAGGACATGCCGCCGCCCAGCGCGCTGGAATAGATCTGCGCGGTATAGATCTCGTCATCGCGGTAGCCGGGGCTTTCCAGCGCCAGCGCGAAATGCGCCTGCTCCAGCGGCTTGGCCTTGCGAAACTCGCCGCCGGTGAACAGCGCCGGTTCCGCCGTGCTGGCGGGGCCCGGTTCCAGATGGCCGAACAGGTCTTCAGCCAGCCGGACCAGCTGGGCGTGGTCCACCGCGCCGGCCGCCGACAGGATCATCTGGCCGGGGCGGTAATGTTCGCCGACGAAGGCCGACAGGTCGGTGCGGGAAAACGCGCTGACCCGTTCGGTCGGCCCCAGGATGGTGCGGCCCAGCGGCTGGTCGCGATAGCTGGCCTCCTGCAGCCAGTCGAAGATCACATCGTCCGGGGTGTCATAGGCCTGGCCGATCTCCTGCAGGATCACGCCGCGCTCGACCTCGATCTCCTTGGGATCGAACACCGGGTTCAGCACGATGTCGCCGATCACGTCCAGCGCCAGCGGCACGTCGGCCTCGAGCACCCGGGCGTAATAGGCCGTCACCTCGCGCGAGGTATAGGCGTTGATATAGCCGCCGACATCCTCGATCGCCTCGGCGATCTCCAGCGCGCTGCGCTTGCTGGTGCCCTTGAACGCCATATGCTCGAGGAAATGCGCGATGCCGTTCTGTTCGATCCGCTCGTGCCGGCCCCCCGCGGTCACCCAGATGCCGATGGCCGCCGATTGCAGCCCCGGCATCCGCTCGGACACGATGCGGAAGCCATTGGACAATTGATCCTGTTGAACGGTCACCTGGCGATATGTCCTTTGATATGGGTTTCGATGGCGGCAAGATCGTTGGCGATCCGCGTCACCCGCTCCGGTCTGTCATACAGATCCGCCATGCGCGGGGGAAGAGGGGGGCGAATGCCGCTGGCCTTCTCGACCGCATCGGGGAATTTCGCCGGATGCGCGGTGGCGAGCGTGATCATCGGCACGCCGGCCACGCGGCTTTCCTCGGCCACCTTCACGCCGACGGCGGAATGCGGACACAGCAGCTCGCCGCTGGATTTCAGCGTCGCGGCGATGGTGGCCAGCGTCTCCGCCTCCGAGGCGCGGCCGGAGGCGAAGCTTTCGCGCAGTGCCTCCATCGCGCCCTGGCTGACGCTGAAGCCGCCCGATTTCAGCTCGTCCATCAGCTGGGCCACGGCGGCGCCGTCCTGGCCGTAGGCGTAATAGAGCGCGCGTTCGAAGTTCGAGCTGACCTGAATGTCCATCGACGGGCTGATCGAGGGGATGGTCTCGCCCTTGAAATAGCCCTGCCCGGTCAGGCAGCGGTGCAGGATGTCGTTCTGGTTGGTGGCCACCACCAGCCGGTCGATCGGCAGCCCCATCCGCTTGGCGATATAGCCGGCGAAGATGTCGCCGAAGTTGCCGGTGGGCACGG
>JBFXGQ010000023.1:0-18210 GCA_050177915.1 Pseudodonghicola sp.
TCGGTCACCTCAGAAACCCGTGGAACCGACGCAGCGCAATGGACAACATCGCCGTGCCGATCAGCGCCAGCGCCAGAAGTTGCGGCCAGACGACCGAAAGCCCCGCGCCGCGGAACAGGACCGACTGCGACAGGGCGATGAAATGCGTGTTGGGCGCCGCGAGCATCACATATTGCACCACCTCGGGCATGGATTCGCGCGGGGTCATGCCGCCCGACAGGATTTCCAGCGGCAAGAGCACCAGCAACAGCAACATGGCAAACTGCGGCATCGAGCCGGAGATCGTTGCCAGCAGGATGCCCAGAGAGGTGGTGGCGAAAAGATGCAGCGCCGCCCCGACAAGAAACAGGGTGACCGAGCCGGCTATCGGCACCTCCAGCACCCCCTGGACCATGAAGTTCAGCGACAGCCCGGTTGCCACAAGCACCACCGCGCCCATGCTGAGAACCTTGCTTGTCATGATCTCGGCCGGCGTGACAGGCATCACCAGCAGGTGTTCGACCGTGCCGTGTTCGCGTTCGCGGATCAGGGCTGCGCCCGACAGTATGATCGAAAGCATGGTGACAGCACTGATCACCGCCGTCAGGGCGCCGAACCAGCCGGGGTCCAGCGCCGGGTTGAATCGCGCCCGCACTGCCAGATCGACCGGAGGCGCAGCCGCAGCGGCATCGCGGGCGGCCCAGCCGGCGATCTCCTGATTGACGATCGCCTGCACATAACCCGCGCCGGTGAAGGCCTGGCTGACCCGCGTGGCATCGACGTTCAGTTGCAGTTCCGGCCGATCGCCCGCCAGCAGGTCGCGCTGGAAATCGGGGGGGATCACCAGCGAGAACGTGTCGATCCCGGCATCCATCCGCGCATCCATCTCGGCCAGGCCGATCTGCGCTGGCGGCACGAAATAGGGCGAGAGGAACGCATCCGACACCCGGCGCGACAGTGGCGAGGCATCCTCGTCCACGATGGCGATGGTGGCGCGGTTCAGCGTCTCGGGCATGGCGGTGGCGTGGGTGTAGATGTCGAGCGTGAACGCGTAGACCACCAGAACCATGAGAAGCGGGTCGCGCAACAGGCCGCGCAGCTCTTTCATTGCCAGATGCGCCACATGTTTCGGCCGCATAGCCTATTTCTCCTGCTTGCGAACGAACACCGCGCCGAGCGCGACGATCACCGGAACCAGCGCCAGCATCGGCAGGAACGATCCGCCCAGATCGCCGAAGCCGAGCGTCTTGGCGAAGGTTCCGCGCGATATGGTGACGAAATGGCTGGTCGGGAAGACCTCGCCAATCACCCGGCCCATGCCTTCCAGCGACGACACCGGGTCGATGATGCCGCCATATTGTGCCGCCGGGATCAGCGTCGCGAGCGCAGTGAAGAACAGCGCCGCTACCTGGCTGCGGGTGAATGCGGAAATTAGCAGTCCGAACCCGGTCGCCAGCACGACATAGACCAGCGCACCGGCAGACAGCGCCAGAAGGCTGCCCTTGACCGGCACGCCGAAGACCAGGACCGCCAGCGCCAGCAACAGCAGGTAGTTGACGAAGCCTAGGGCGACATAGGGCACCTGCTTGCCCAGCAGGAACTCGAGCCGCCGGGCAGGCGTGACATAGAGGTTGACGATGGAGCCCGTCTCCTTCTCGCGCGAGACGGACAGCACGGCCAGCATGGCCGGGATCAGCATGAGCAGAAGCGGAATGACCGCGGGGACCATGGCGGCAAGGCTTTCCACATCGGGATTGTAGCGAAAGCGCAGCTCCAGCGCATAGTCTCCGGCCACGGCGTCCTCTCCGTAGGCTTGGCGGAGCTGGTCCGTCAGCCAATGCACATGCATCCCCTGGACGTAGCCGCGCACCGTCTCGGCCCGCATCGGCATCGCGCCGTCGAACCAGGCGCCGATCTCGACTGGACGGCCCCGGGCGAGATCGGCGGCAAAGCCGGGCGGGATCTCAAGTGCAAGGCTGATTTCGCCCGCGCGCATTCGCGCGTCGAGATCGTCGTAGCCCGTCAGGGGAGGCGCTTCGTCGAAATAGCGCGATCCGGCAAGGTCGTTGACATAGGACTGGCTGAGAACGGTTTGATCGAGGTCGAGCGCCGCGAATTTCAGGTTCTGCACATCCATCGAGATGCCGTAACCCAGCACGATCATCAGGATCACGCTGCCGACACTGGCCAGCGTTAGGCGGATTGGATCCCGGCGCAGCTCTAGCGCCTCGCGCCAGGAAAAGCCGAACAGTCGGGCCAGGCTGAAGCGCCCGGGCGGTCGGGTCTCGCGGCTCTTCGGCTGTGCAACAATGGTCGCGGGTGGATGGGCTGCGCCGTCATCCGCAGCGCGACGAAGATGGTGGACAAAGGCATCGTCCAGTGTTGCCGCGCCGACCTCCTGCCGGATCGTTTCGGGCGTGCCCGATACCAGCACACGGCCGGCGTGCATGAACGAGACGCGATCGCAGCGCGCGGCTTCCGACATGTAGTGCGTGGACAGGAAGATCGTGACCCCGTCCTCGCGCGACAGGTCGGCGAGCGCCTGCCAGAACTGGTCGCGCGCCACCGGATCGACGCCCGAGGTCGGCTCGTCGAGGATCAGGATCTTCGGCCGGTGGATCAGCGCGACCGCCAGCGACAGCCGCTGCCGCACCCCGAGCGGAAGGGCGGCGGGCAGGCTGTCCAGCACGTCCGCCAGATCGAAGCGCTGCGAAAGTTCGGCGATGCGCGGGGCGATCTCGGCGCGGGCCATGTCGAACAGCCGCCCGTGCAAGTCGAGGTTCTGCCGCACCGTCAGTTCTGAATAGAGCGAGAAGGACTGCGTCATGTAGCCAATGCGCTTGCGCGTTTCCATGTCGCGGGCATCGATCTTGTGGCCATAGAGACGCGTGCTGCCCTCGGACGGTTCCAGAAGCCCGGTCAGGACTTTCATCGTCGTCGTCTTGCCGCAGCCGTTCGACCCGAGGAAGCCGAAGATCTCGCCCGGCTGAATGCGGAAACTGACGTTGTCCACTGCGGTGAAGTCGCCGAAGCGGACGGTCAGGTTCTCGGCCTCGATCACAGGGCCGTTCGCATCTTCGAACTTGCGCGGCGGGATGACCAGTTCATGATGGCGGGCGCGCCGTTCCTCGGGCAGAAGCGCGATGAAGGCCGCGTCGAGATCCTCCGAGCCGGTCTGGGCCAGCAGGTCGGCAGGGCTGCCGGTGGCCAGCACCCGCCCTTCGTCCATTGCCACGAGGTGATCGAAGTTCGCGGCTTCCTCCATGTAGGCGCTGGCCACGATCAGGCTCATGCCGGGACTGCCGGCACGGATGCGGCCGATCAGCGCCCAGAACTCCCGCCGCGACAGCGGATCGACGCCTGTGGTCGGCTCGTCGAGGATCAGCAGGTCGGGTTCGTGGATCAGTGCGCAGCACAAGCCCAGCTTCTGCTTCATGCCGCCTGACAGCTTGGCCGCCGGGCGGTCGGCGAAGGCGTCGAGATCGGTCGCCTGAAGCAGGTCGGCGATCCGGCGGTCCCGTTCGGCTCGGCCTTCGCCGAAAAGGCGCCCGAAGAACTCCACGTTCTCGCGCACGGAAAGCGTCGGGTAGAGGTTCCGCCCCAGACCCTGCGGCATGTAGGCGATGCGTGGGCAGATGCACGCCCGGTGGCGCGCGCGCGCCATGTCGCCCTCCAAAACCTCGAGCCGCCCTTCCTGAAGTTTGCGGGCCCCCGCGATCAGCGCAAGCAGGCTGGACTTGCCCACCCCGTCCGGGCCGATCAGACCGACAACGCTGCCTGCTGGAAGATCAAGCGTCACCCGATCAAGTGCCATGACCCGGCCATAGCGAAGCGACAAGCCGTCGGCCCGCACGACGGGGGCAGTCGGCGTCATTCGAGGACGCGCCCTTCGGCTGCGGCGGGCCAGGGTGCAGCGGGGTCGAGCCGGACCCAAGCGACACCGGGAAGGCCGGTCTTGGCGTAGTCGGCATATTTCGCCAACAGGACCGGGGCGATGCGGGCTCGAACGCGAAACATGAGCTTCTCGCGCTCGACCTCGGTCTCGACGGTGCGGGGCGTGAATTGCGCCACGTCCGAAACGAAGGACACCTCGGCCGGCACGACGATGCCCGGGGCGGCATCCAGCAGGAGGCGCACCTCGGTGCCCAGTCCGATCCGGCCGACCGCAGCCGTCGGCAAGAAGAAGGTCATGTAGACATCGCCCAGATCGGCGATGTTGACGATCCGGCCGCCCGCGCCGACGACCTCGCCCGCGCGTGCCACGATGAACTGCACCCGGCCATCCCTGGGCGCCCTCAGGGTGCTGTCCTCGATCTGGACGTCGATCGCCTCGATGGCGGCCTTCGCCGCCGCGACCGCCGCCCCGGCGCCGACGACCGAGGCTTCGGCAGAGGTCACGCCGGCCCGCGCCGCTGCCAGTGCGGCCTCGGCCGAGGCGACAGCCGCCTGCGCACCCAGCGCGTTCGAGCGATCAAGTTCCAGGGCGCGCTCGGACGTGACGTTTCCAGCGGTCAGCGCCTCGGACCGTTCCAGTTGGCGCCGGGCCACAACCTCC
Organism: Pseudodonghicola sp.; assembly: GCA_050177915.1. Classification (GTDB taxonomy): domain Bacteria; phylum Pseudomonadota; class Alphaproteobacteria; order Rhodobacterales; family Rhodobacteraceae; genus Pseudodonghicola. Next base: position 4,535 of record JBFXGQ010000023.1, read on the forward strand.
GCCGACTCTCGCTGGGCCAGAACCGCCTCGGCGGCCCGTACCTCAGCCGCACGCTGTTCGACCAGCAGCCTGGCATTCTCGACCGCGATCTCTGCTCGCTGGCGCTCGGCCTCGGCCTGATGACGCGCAGCCTGCAACTGCCGGACATCCAGTTCGGCCAGCGGATCGCCGGCTGCGACAAGTTGGCCCTCGCGTACCATAATGTGCGCGATCCGCCCTGGCCTAGGGGCGGCAACGTCGATCTCAACCGCCTCGATCCGCCCGTTTCCCAGTGCGAAACCGTCCGGAATCGACTGGGCACCATCGCCACGCCAGATCAAGAATCCTATCGCAACTAAAGCGAGCATTGCGGCTATGGCCATATAGGATTTGAACTTCTTCACCTTACTCTCACCTGCCCAGAGTTCGGGGGCTGTTCTACCAACCCCACGCCTTGACCATCTTGGACGGCAGCTCTACCTCCAATCGGAGTTTACCGACCGGATGGTACAGTCTTGAAGAACGCATCGCAAATCCGACATAAGAACGCAAGTGCGCGCGTATTGACGGCCGCGCGCGCAATCGCCGCGCGCGAGGGTGTTTCACATATCTCGTTCGATGCGATTGCGCGGGAAGCAGGACTGAGCAAAGGCGGTGTTCTTTACAACTTTCCGACCAAGCGCGACCTAATGGCGGCGCTGCTGGAGGAGATGCTGGCCGAACACGATGCCCTGGACGCGAGCTTCCCGCAGGACGAGCCCGACCGCACCCTGCGCCGCCACCTGGACTCACTGACTGCGCTGGACAGGACGGGGTCGGACCTTTCGATGGCGATCCTGGCCGTTGCAGCGGCCGAGCCCGATCTTCTTGACCCGCTGCGTCATGCGCTGGCAGCCGAGCTCGCCCGCATCGAGGCGGAAATGACCGACGCAACCCTGGGGCATCTGATCTTCTTCGCGCTGCAGGGACTGCGTTTCCATTCGCTTCTGGCCCTGCCGGACGGTGGGCATGAGGCGCGGAACCAGCTTACCCGGAGGATACAGGAGATGATCGAGAATGCCCATTAGCGGCAGACTTGGAGCAGTGCTGGGACTTGGTGCCGTGGCGTGCGTCAGCGCCGTCCTGCTTGCCGTGCCGAGTTGGCAGATCATGGCTCAGGGGCAGGAAGCGCCTGTCAGCGGCGATGTCGCGGAACCCCGGACCGAGCCTGACACGCCTGCCATCGTTCTGCCCGTCGAGGTGACGCGCGCCGTTGCAGAATCTGAGACGCGAACCCGATCCTTTGCCGGAACGGTCGAGGCACTGCGTACCGTCGATCTGGCCTTCCAGATTTCCGGGCAACTGGTCGAGTTTCCGGTGATCGCCGGGGATCGGGTGTCGGCCGGCGAGCTGATCGGGACCCTCGACAACGCCGACTTCCGGCTCGCTCTGGATCGCGCGCGCGCCTCTCACACCCTCGCCCGCACGGAATTGGACCGCGCCTCCGCGCTCTCCGAGCGCGGGGTGGCCGCCGACGCAAGGCTCGAGTCCGTCCGCGCCCAGTTCGCGCAGGCGGAAGTGGCGCTGCGCGAGGCGGAACGGCGGCTGACCCAGACCGAGATTCATGCGCCGTTCGACGCCGTCGTGGCACGCACCTTCGTCGAGGCATATTCGAACGTGACGCCTGCGCAGCCGGTCGTCCGGCTTCAGGACATGTCGGAATTGCTGATCCGCATCTCGCTGCCCGAGGATCTGGCCGCCGCGGCCCGGGTCCAGCCCGATCTGTTTTCCGTGACCGCCACCTTTCCCGCGGCCCCCGGCTATCGCGGCGAGCTGGAACCGCGCAGTTTCGCAGCCGAGGCGAACCCCACGACACGGACATTCGACATCGAGTTCAGGGTCGTCGGCGATGCCGATCCACGCATCCTGCCCGGGATGACCGCGAATGTGGAGGTCGGCGAGCGCGGAACCGGAGACGAGGCGCAGGCTGTCACCGTGCCGGTCTCGGCGGTCGACACGACCAGCCGGGCAGACCCGACGGTCTGGATCTACGACGACGCGGAGGGCACGGTCTCGCGCCGTGCCGTCCGGCTCGGCCTGCCGCGCGAGAACCGCATCGTCGTGCTGGAGGGTCTCGAACCTGGCGAGGCGGTGGTCTCGGGTGGCTGGTGGCGCCTGCGCGATGGCGCGCCCGTGTCAGCCACCGGCCTTTGACCCGGTGCGCGCGCAGTGCATTTTCTGATCCCCGAAGCGGAGATTTCACAGGATGTCATCCACAATGGCTGAGTCAGGACGCCTGAGCATTGCACGCGGTGCCATCCGCCGCCCCGTGGCCGTATGGCTGGCCATCATCTTCTGCCTGCTCGGGGGACTCTGGGGGCTGGCAAATGTCGGCCGCCTGGAAGATCCGAGTTTTACCCTCAAGACGGCGCTCGTCTTCGTCCCTTATCCCGGCGCCACCGCAGAAGAGGTAGAGGAGGAAGTCGCCGATGTCATCGAGACCGCGCTTCAGCAAATGCGCCAGCTCGACCGGGTAGAGTCCAAGTCCATGCCGGGCATGGCGCAGATCACGGTGGAAATCGACAACCGCTATGGGGCCGAGGAAATCCCGCAGGTCTGGGACGAGATGCGCCGCCGTATCGGTGATATCCGGGGCGAACTGCCAGCCGGCGCGCGCGATCCGATCATCAACGACGATTTCGGCGATGTCTACGGCCTGTTCTACGCGGTCACCACGCAGGGCCTGACACCGACAGAGCAGCGCGACCTCGCCACGCGACTGCGGCGCGGGCTTGTCACCGTCGACGGCGTCGCGAAAGTCGAGGTCCAGGGGCTGATCGAAGAGGAAATCACGATCAGCATCGACCCTGCCCGTCTCGAAGGGTTGGGCCTGCCGCCGGACCAGTTGATCGGAGTAATCGCAAGCGAGAACCAGGTTTTCGCCAATGGCGAAATCACGTCGGACACGGCGCGGATCGGGCTGTCGGTTCCGCAGGGCTACGCCACGGTCGAGGGGATCGAGGCCCTGCGCCTCGGAGCGGCCGGCGAGGTCGGACAGGCAGCAGTCTACGACATCGCGACGGTCCGCCGCCAAGAGGCGGAACAACCCGACCAGATCATTCGCCAGAACGGCACGCGGGCCTTCACCATCGGCATCTCAGCGCTGACCGACCGCAATGTCGTCGCCGTCGGCGAGGCGGTCGAGGCGCGACTGGGCGAACTGGCCGATCAGCTTCCCGACGGAACCGAACTGATCCCGATCTACGAACAGCACAAGGTCGTGGACGAGGCGGTGTCGAGCTTCCTGGTCGGCCTGTTCCAATCGGTGGCCATCGTGGTGGGCGCGCTGATGCTGACCATGGGATGGCGCGCCGGGCTCGTGGTCGGCGCGACCCTGGGTCTGACGGTCATGGGAACGGTGTTCTTCATGGCGGTGTTCGGGATCGAGATGGAGCGCATCAGTCTTGGCGCCCTGATCATAGCCATGGGGATGTTGGTGGACAATGCCATCGTCATCGCCGAGGGCATGGTGATCGGCATGGCGCGCGGCAACACGCCCGAGGATGCCGCGGCCGAAACCGAAAGCGCGACAAGCATTCCGCTGCTCGGCGCGACGGTCATCGGCATCATGGCCTTCTCAGGCATCGGATTGTCGCCCGATGCGACCGGCGAGTTCCTTTTCTCGCTTTTCGCCGTCATCGCGATCTCGCTCCTGCTCAGCTGGATCCTGGCGGTCACGGTCACGCCCTACTTGGGAAAACTGCTTCTCAAGGCGCCGAAGGATACCTCGGGCGATCCCTATCGGGGCGTCATCTACCGAGTCTATCGCGGCATCCTGCGCGGCTCGCTGCGGCTTCGCTGGCTGGTGATCCTGGTGATCGTCGGGATCACCGTCGCCTCGATCATGGCCTTCGGGCAGGTGAAGCAGGCGTTCTTCCCGGCCTCCAACACGCCGCTGTTCTATGTCCAGTTCCAGATGCCGCAGGGCACCGATATCCATACCACCGACCGCGCGATGCAGCAGCTGGAGCAGATCGTATTGTCCGAGCCCGATGTGGTGGCCGTGACAACGCTGGTCGGGCGCGGGGCCAGCCGCTTCATGTTAACTTACAATCCCGAACAGGCCGATCCCAGCTACGGCCAGTTGATCGTGCGAACCCGCGACGCGCTGGTGATCCCGGACTTGGCGGCGCGGCTGAACCGGGATCTGGCCGCGGCGTTTCCCCATGCCCTGGTTCGGACCGAGGAACTGGTCTTCGGCCCGCCCGCCGGCGCAGCGGTGGCGGTGCGTTTCTCGGGGCCAGACCCGCTGATCCTGCGCCAGCTCGCCGACGAGGCGCTTCTCATCTACGAGGCGGCGGGCACCATCATCGACCCGCGCACCAACTGGCGCCAGCGCGAGCTGATGGTGGTGCCGGTGGTCGACGAGACCCGCATGCGGCTGACGGGCACCACCCGTGGGTCGATCGCCGACACGGTGCAGTTCGGCACCTCGGGCCTGCGCGTCGCCGCGCTGCGCGAAGGCGATGCCGAGGTGCCGATCTACCTGCGCTTGCCGGAGAGCCAGCGCGACGGGATCGACCGGGTCCGCGACCTGCCGGTGTGGTCGCCTGGGGCCGGTGCCTATGTGCCGATGTCCAACATGGTGACGGACATGGAGGTGCAGCTTGCCGAGGCGCTGATCCACCGCCGCGACCGCGAACGCACGATCACCGCCCAGGGCGGCAAGCGCCCCGACCTGACGGCGGATCAGGCGTTCCGCAGCGTGCGCGCCGAGATCGAGGCGATGGATCTTCCGCCCGGCTACCGGATGGAATGGGGCGGCGAATTCGAAAGCTCCCAGGACGCGCAGGCTTCGCTTGGCAGGCAGCTGCCGCTGGGGTTCCTCGTGATGCTGACGATCTCGATCCTGATGTTCAACAAGGTGCGCCAGCCGCTGATCCTGTGGCTGGTGGTGCCGATGTCGGTCACCGGCATGGTGGTCGGGCTTCTGGCCAGCGGGCTGCCCTTCACCTTCACCGCGCTGCTGGGCTTCCTGTCTCTGTCGGGGATGCTGATGAAGAACGCCATCGTCCTGGTCGAGGAAATCGACCTGCGCCGTGCATCCGGCGCGGCTGACTACGATGCGGTGGTGGATGGCTCGGTCAGCCGTCTGCGCCCTGTCGTGCTGGCGGCGGGGACCACCATCTTCGGCATGTTGCCTCTGTTGCCCGACGCCTTTTTTGCCTCGATGGCGGTCACGATCATGGGCGGCCTCGCCTTCGCCTCGGTGCTCACGCTGCTGGCGGTGCCGGTGCTCTATGCTATTCTGTTCCGCATCCGTTCCCGAATGGGGAGGGCAAACAACGAATGTCACACGCAAGCCACAGCGTAATATAAACTCTTCATATCAGAGCCGTTGTGCAGTCATCCTGCACCGTCAGGCCGGTGAAGACATTGGGCGAGCTAATGCGATGCTCCGTATTTGGCAGGCGAGGTCAACCTGAAAAATTGTCTCTCTGGCCGCGACCGTAAAGTCGCAGGAATGCAGCGACCGCTTCGCCTGCATGTTTCTCGCGGTTGACTGCTCGTTTCACTGCGAGAAGGCGCGGCATAAGTAGCCCCGAAACGCAAAGGTGTATGAAGTGATCGGACGCGCGCCGGACGTCATCGACATCAAGCGCGCCTTCGCGCGTAAGGCGCTCCAGAATCCGACCGACGAGTTCGCGGGCAGGTTTCGGGCCTGCGCGAAAATACACCTCACCCACTACGGGCAGCGCCTCGGAGGCACCAATGCACGTTCGCAGGAGACGGATGTAGGTGTCGTCCAAGGTGAGGTCGACAATGCGCAGAGCGAGCTCTTCTAATTGGGCGCGCGGCTCCGATGCTGTCGTCAAAGGCCGGAGGATCTCTTCCGCAAGCCGACCGCATTCGAATTCCACCACGCCGAGGAACAGCTGCTCCTTGCTTGGGTAATACGAATACATGGTCGCTTTTGACACTTTTCCTTCGGCGGCGATGGCATCGACGCTGGCGCCTTCATAGCCGCATCGGAAGAAGACCTCACGCGCACCGACCAAGACGTCAGCCATTTTTTTCTCGCGCATCTTGTTCTCCCTATCCTACGCCAGACTATGCGATTACAAGCTTTACTGTACCGTCTAGTTGGTATGGTGAATAATAGTTGATTTTGCAGCAAGTCATAGAGCTGTGCGGATTTACCCGACCAAGCGCCGCCTGGCGCGGCTTTGTCTAGCGCCGTTTTCAATTCGTCATGAACTTCGGGTCTGAGCCCGCCTGAGTTGTTCTCGGGCGCGGGATTATCCCGCGAACAGGAGGGGCAACGTCATTCCGCCGCGCTTGCGGTCCCGACAAAGGCACCCTCGGCCTCCCAGCGGCGTGCGATCGAGCCAAGCGTGTCCAGCACGCCGCGCAGTTCCGCGCCGCGCTCAGTCAGCCCGTATGTGACAGCGGGTGGTATGGTCATGGCCTGCTCGCGCCATACAACGCCAGCATGTTCCAGCATTCTTAGCCTCTCGGTCAGGACGCGAGTGGAAATTCCGGGCACCAAACGCTTGAGCGCGCCGAATCGCTGCGGTCCCTGCTCGGACAGAACCCAGAGTATATAGATCGTCCAAGGGCCTGTGATGACACGCAGAAGTGCCTCCATCGGGCATGAGGGGGGCTGGACTCTCTTCATCGTGGATAATCCTCGCGGTCCAAGTAAGCTAGTTACTTTTAAGTGCCTACTTTCAAGAACGAAGCGAGACACCTAAAGATACTTAAAGCGGAAACTACGGCTGAACAAGCCCTTGCAAACAGGGAGTATGGTGATGAGTGACAACGTGGCAAAGTATGTCTACTGGATCGCGACCGGCCTTGTGGCGCTGGTCTATATGGGTGCGGCGACTTTCTACATCTCATCCCACGACATGGTCGCGGGCATGTATCGCGAGGTGTTGGGCTATCCCACATACATCATCTGGCCGCTCGCGATATTGAAGATCGTCGGCGCGGTGGTGATTCTCTGGCGCCCTTCGGCGATGCTGGCGGACTGGGCCTATGCGGCGATGTTCTGGCATCTGGTGCTGGCGTTCGGGGCGCATGTGGGCGCGGGCGATCCAGGCTGGCCACCGGCTCTTGCGACCTGGGTGCTTCTGATCGCCTCGTGGATGACAGCCAATCGCGTGCGTGCGGTAAAGTCGGCATATGCGCCGACGTTTCCGACAGAGACGAATTAATCCGATGCGGAGTTGCCACGGCGCTGGCCATCCACCCTCGGACTTGGGGTTCAAAAGGACGACAGAATGACCGAAAGGCAGCCGACAATGTTTGTTCCCCATGGAGGCGGCCCTTGCTTCTTCATGGACTGGAACCCGCCTGACACCTGGGACAGGCACCGCAGATTCCTTGAGGCTTTGCCTGCCAGCCTGCCGGCAAAGCCCAAGGCGCTTCTCGTGATCTCAGGCCATTGGGAGGAACGGGTGTTTACCGTGCAGACCAACCCCGCGCCGCCGCTGCTGTTCGACTATCAGGGGTTTCCCCCACATACTTATCAGCTGACCTGGCCCGCGCCAGGCGATCCTACGCTGGCGGCCCGTGCAAGCGAGCTATTGAACGGCGCGGGGTTTGAAACCCGGGCCGACGCTACGCGTGGCTTCGATCATGGGGTGTTCGTTCCGCTAAAGGTGGCTTTTCCTGAGGCCGACATCCCCACCGTCCAATTGAGCCTGCGCGACGATCTCGACGCTGAGGCACATCTTGCTGCCGGTCGCGCGTTGGCGCCCTTGCGCGATGAAGGTGTGTTGATCATCGGGTCCGGCAACACCTATCACAACATGGGCAAGATGATGCGGGCGTTGAGGGGCGGACCCGATGGCCCGGTGAACGGCGGCGACTTTGACCGATGGCTTACGGGTGCGGTGACCCATGAAGACCCCGGGGCGCGCCGCGCCATGCTGGCTGCTTGGGATCGGGCACCCGGTGCACGCGACGCCAATCCGCGCGAGGAACATCTAATTCCATTGCACGTCGTGGCCGGCGCCGCGCTTGCGGATCGGGGGGAAAAGACCCTCGAGGATCACGTATTGGGCGCGGTCGAAAGCGCGTTCAGATTTGGATAGGACCAGATATGTGCTTCGAACTTCCCTTGCGGCAGGGTCCGCGCCCCGAAACCACCGAGTGCGCCCCGCATGAGCAAGTGTCGCAGAACTCTTCGGCCAAGATTCACGCATTGTTCAAGAAGAAGGCCTTCGCCCTGCCCTTCGTCGAGCGTTGCCGATCGGGTATTTCGGTCCCCGGTGCCGAGGCATTGGTCCTGCCGCGGGAACATGCCTGCGGCCCGCGCGAAGCCTTCATGATCGGACGCGAATTTGCCCATGTGCATCCCGCCTATGACGGTTCGTCGCACATGATGCTGCCGCTGGCGGCGGTCGAGGAACTCATCGCAAAAGGCTGGGGCGAACCGCACCCGATGGCGTCGACCGGATATATCCCGGCCAATGCGGTCATGGCCTTTGCGCCGCGCGATGAGGCAGAGATCGATGTGATGATCAAAATCCTGACCACTAGCTGGGGTTTCGCGCGCGGCAAGTTGGCGAATCCCGCCCCCATCCAAATCCACGATTGATCGCAAGCGCGCTTGCAGAAACATCAAGATAGGAGAGATACCATGTCCAACATCCAGAGCGGCCCCTTCATCGTGACCGGCGCGTCCGGACAACTTGGCCGGCAGGTGGTCGATCTGCTGGTTCAGGCAGGTGCCGGGCCGGTCATCGCGATCTCGCGCACTCCCGACAAGCTTGCCGATCTGGCGGGAAAAAGAGTCGAGGCGCGCGAGGGCGATTTCAACGACCCGGCTTCTCTTGAAGCAGCCTTCGCGGGCGGCAAGCGTCTCCTCATCATCTCGACCGACGATCTGGAGCCGGGCAAGCGGCTCGCAGCTCATTCCAACGCGATTGCTGCGGCCAAGACGGTAGGTATCGACCACATCGTCTATACCTCCTTCGCAGGCCCGGTCGCGCAAAGTCCGATCGGATTCGCTCAAGACCACGAAGGGACCGAGAAGCTGATCGCGGAAAGTGGGGCGGATCATACGATCCTGCGCAACAATATGTACACCGACTTTCTGTTGATGGGCGGCCAGCAGAGCGTCGCCATGGGCACGCATTTCGCCGCTGCGGCAGATGGCAAGACCGGGTATGTGACGCGGGCGGATTGCGCCCGTGCCGCAGCCGCGGCGCTAATGAAAGCTACGGGAAGGGAGACCCTCGATATCACCGGGCCGGAGACGGTCAGCCAGGCCGGGGTCGCGGCGATCTTGTCCGAAATTGCGGGTAAGGAAATCCCCTATGTCGCCCTGCCCGCCGAGGATCTGGTGCAGGCGATGATCGCAAATGGACTGCCGGAGTTCATGGCGAGGGTCTTTGCCTCCTTCGACGAAGCAATCGCGCAGGGCTATCTCGATGTGGCCAGCGGCGATCTCGAATCGCTCACCGGCAAGCCCGGACAGTCGGTGGCCGATTTCCTGGCCGCTAACCGCGCGGCGCTTCTTCAGGCGCCGCAGGAACAATAATGCTGGAAAATGTCATGAGGCTTTACAACGCGAACTTCTCACCGAATGCGCTGCGTGTACGGGCGGTGGCGCACGAACTGGGCGTGGAACTCGAAATCGTCGAGGTCGACATCCGTGCCGGGGACAACCGCGCGGCGGAATTTCTTGCCCGCAATCCCAATGCAAAGGTGCCTGTTTTGGAGGACGGGAATTTCGTGCTTTGGGAATCCCGGGCGATCTGTGCCTATCTGGCCGGGATCCGGCCCGAGGCGGGGCTCTATTCTGATGGCCTCAAGGCGCGGACCCTCGTCGATCAATGGGCCTGGTGGCAAGCCATCCACCTTGGCCCAGCGATGCAGAAGTTGTCCTTTGAGCTGTTCCTCAAAGAGAAATTCGGCATGGGCGATCCTGATCCGACTGTAGTCGAAGCGGAACGGAAAGCCACAGATCAGTTTCTTGCCGTTCTGGAAACCGGACTCGACGATAGGGATTGGATCGCAGGCGCACTCAGCCTTGCCGACTTCTATCTGGCGACCACATTCATGTATCGCGACCAAGCGGGGATTTCGCTGGACGAATTCCCCAGAATCGCGGGCTGGATCGGCCGGCTTGAAGCGCGTGACAGCTGGGAGAAGGCCGTAGCACCGCTTCTTGCGCTCTTCGCCTGACATCGCGCTCGCCGTAATGATTGGTCGATCTGCATGACGTCCGGCGATCGGCGCGCTATCAGATTTAGACATGAGCAGGAAGCGTCGCATGACAGAAATTAGCCGCAGACAGCCGCGACAACCAACCTGACAAGAGTTCCTCCGGAAGCAATGCGGTGGTTTTGGGATGTAGATGCTGCGTCTCATCCCGATCTTTAGAGTTTTCGCGCGGAGTGTATGTATCAGGTCCGATTACTCGGCATCCGTCGCGCCAATTGGGCACGTGCCGTTCGTGAAAGACAAAGACTCTCACAGCCTCCGCGAGCGGGGTGCCGAGCACAGTGTAGCCGCGCAGGACAGCTATGCGGGCCTAGAGCACGGCAACGTGGCGGTCGAAGTATTTTGCCCTGAGCCGCTGGCCCCGCAGTTTCACACAACGAATCTTCGTCCCGACGCGGGTCCGGCGGTGGTATTCGCTCCATCGTCGCCTAAGGACGCGGCCGAGATACCTGAACGCCCGCAGGGCTTCATTGCGTGCCACGCCTCCAGCAGTGATGGTCTTTCAGGATTTCGCGTTCTTGCGGGGTGGGATGACGGCATGGGCACCACGGTCGGCAATGGCGTCGTGGCATTTGCGCGTGTCGTATGCGCCATCCTCCGTGACGCTACCTGACATGCTCGTCCGCCGGGATCTGACCGAGCATGTCAGGTAGCACCGGAGCATCACCGATGTGCCTCCCGGTGATCTCGACAACGCGGACCTCGAGTGTTTCCTCATCAAACCCGAAATGGATCTTGCGCAAGATTCGCGGGTTCGGGCCGCCATGTTTGCGGGCGTGCCATTCGTCTTCGCTCTCGACCTTGATTGCGGTGCTATCGTTCACCATGTGCAGTGGCCCTTGAGGATCTTCGATTTGAGTCGGTCAGAAATCGTAACCGGCCGGTAAGGACCGCGGCTTAAGCGACGGCCTTTGCCTCTTTGGATTGTGGCACCCAGTTCCACGGCAGCAGCTCGTCGAGGCGATTGATCTTGTGATCTCCGATGCGGGCAAGGATGTCTGCCAGGTAGGCTTCGGGGTCGTGACCGCTGAGCTTCGCGCTTTCCCGACTGGCAGATCGCGCCGCAGGCGGTCGCACAGCGGGCCCGGGCGCTGCGCGACAGCGCTGTCGCCCGGATCGAATACCGGTTCTGGGCGCGCAAACTGCCGCTTCTTTTGTTGTTCGTCGCGCTGATGCTGGCGGGATCGGCTTGGCGGGGAACCCCGCGCAAGGCCAGTTCCGGGCGGGCGTGGGACGACCGTTCGTCGCAAGCCAGGTCGACCTGATCCAGCCATATTGACCCAAAGCAGATATCTCAAAGGAGAATGACGATGCTGCGTTCAAGATTGACCCGGGCCCGCCCGCAAACCGTGCTGGGGCTGGCGCTGGCCTGTGCCGTCCCCACAGCCGCCCTGGCCGACATCGCCCCGGTCAAGGATGGGGTGAGCCAGGTGGCAATCACCCTGACCGGCGAAAATGGCGGGAGCTGCGTGCTGGATCACAATAGCGCCAAGGCCGGACCGGTGACCTTCACGGTGACCAATGAATCCGCCCCGGCGATTTCCGAGATCGAGCTGATGAACGACAACCGGATCCTGGGCGAAAAGGAAAACCTGGCCCCCGGTCTGCCCGTCTCGCGCTTTACCGTCACGCTCGATGGCGGCGACTACCAGGTCTATTGCCCCAATGCTGCCACCGGAGACCATAGCGTTTTCAGTGACCGGCAAGGCCAGGCGCGCCACCGGCTCTACCGCCGATCTGTTGCAGGAAGGGGTGAAGGGCTATGCCCATTACGTCGACGGCATGGTCGATGCGATGGTGGTTGCGGTGACCAGGCTGAACGCCGATATCGAAGCCGGGGATCTGAAGGCGGCCAAGGCCGATTACGCCAAGGCCCGACCGTTCTATGAGCGGGTCGAATCCGATGTCGAAGGCTTCGTGCTGCCGGGTTTCGACGCCACCGACAATTCTGGCAATCTCGACTACCTGATCGACATGCGCAGTTCCAACCTCGATCCGGCGGTGGGCTGGCACGGCTTCCATTTGATTGAGCGCGATCTTTGGAGCAAGGGCGCAATCACTGACGAAACCAAGAAGGGCGCGCTCGAGCTGCAACGCAATGTCGGCAATCTCGCCCAATTGGCCAAGGGGCTGAGTTATGCGCCCGAAGATCTTGCCAACGGTGCGGCCGGTCTTCTCGAAGAGGTTCAGAGCGGAAAGATTTCAGGTGAGGAAGAAGAATTCTCGCATCTCGATCTGGTTGATTTTGCCGCCAATATCGAAGGCGCGCAGCAGGCCTTCGCCTTTCTTGAGCCGGGGATGCGGAACATCGACCCGGATCTGACAAAGCGGGTCAATGAGCAGTTCGCCACGGTTGAAACGTTGCTGCGCGGCTATGCCGATCCGGCGGCTCCGGGTGGTTACAAGTCCTATACCGAGGCGCTGCGCAAATCCGATGCACGCAACCTGAGCCAGGCGATCCAGAACCTGCAAGAGCCCTTGGCGCAGATCGCTGAAAAGGTCGCGACCGCAGGTTGAAAGAGGTGAAGCCATGAAGAAAAACAGCCACATCGACACGCCCGACATTTGCAACGAGGCCTCCGCTGTAACGCGGCGGGGGCTGTTTCTCGGCGCGGCTGCCGGAGGCGTGGCCGCTGCGCTTCAGGCAGCCGCCGAAACGCCGATGGCCCCGGCTGCGAACCCGGCCACCATGATGAGCGACGCGGCCAACCCGGCGTTGCAGATGACCTTTCCGTTCTACGCGCCCAAGGGCAGGCGGGTGGAACAGGCCGGGATCTCGACCCCGCCGCAGCGCTACACGATGTTCATGAGCTTCGATCTGACGACGCAGAACCGGCAGGCGTTGCAGGTCCTGCTGGCACGCTGGTCGGCGGCGATCTCGTTGTTGATGCAAGGCAAGACCATCGGTGCGGTGGAGCCGGCGCATCCAGATGCACGCGGGCTCGACAGCGGCGAGGCGCTGGATCTCGGTCCGGCCGGGCTGACGGTGACGCTTGGGCTCGGACCCCGGGTGTTCGGGCCGGACTTCGGTCTTGCGGCACATCGCCCGGAATTTCTGGCGGATCTGCCGCCGATGCCCTCTGACGAGCTGCGCCCGGACTTCACCGGTGGCGACCTGTCCTTGCAGGCCTGCGCCGAGGATCCGCAGGTCGCCTATCATGCGATCCGCGATCTGACCCGGATCGGCAAGCGGCTGGGGGCGGTGGCGACGCGCTGGACGCAGATGGGCTTTGGCCGCGCTTCGGCCGGCAAGGGGCAGATCACTCCGCGCAACCTGTTCGGTTTTCGCGACGGCACCCGTAACATCCGCGAGACCGACGAATTCGACGATTATGTCTGGCTGGGTGCCGCGCGACAAACAAGGTGAGAATCCATCGTCAATCAGGATGAGAACGCGGGGGTGGGGTCTCGGAGGGAGGGCGTAGCCCGACCGGAGAGGCCCCACCCCCGCGGTGCGCCCGTAATGGGCGGGTCTGACG
>JBFXGQ010000024.1:0-18066 GCA_050177915.1 Pseudodonghicola sp.
GTAGGAGCGGCCGGGGAAGCGCACGTTCTGGCTGCGGTCGCGCACGTAATGGGTCAGCTCGACATACCTATAGAGCGTCTCGCCGCTGGCCGCCGGCAACCCCTTGCGGAAGGTCACGCGGTAGCGCTTGCCATGCTCCAGCCCGTCGACGCACAGCTGGCTGCCCTGCGCCTGCACCACCAGCCCCGGTTCGGGCAGCTTGACGAAGGGTTCGTAATCGACCCCGGCGCGAACCAGGTTTTCCGAGAACTCCGCGCAGATGCGCGGCGCGTCGGAATCGCTCTCGACACTGCTGTCGACGATGCGGAAGCCGTATTTCTGGATCGCCGCATCCAGCGCCGACAGGATGTCGTCGCGCGGCTGGATCTCGCTCGCCAGCCGCAGCGCCGCCAGCATGTCGCGGCCGCGGCCGCGCCGTTCCAGCGCCTCGCCCAGCACCTGCAGCGCGGTGACCCGGGCCGGGTCGTTCTCGGCCCGCAGATAGCCGTTGGTGGCGGCATATTGCGCCCGCTGATCGTAGTCGCGGCGCTGGCCGTCGTTGTCGGTACGGATGTCCAGCAGCAGCCGGGCGTATTCGGTCCAGAGCGCGCCGCTGTCGGTCAGCGACACCGCCGCGCCGGTCCAGCCGGCGGCGCGCAGGCTGTCGCCGGCGGCGGTGCGTTCGCGCGCCGCCTCCATCACCGCCTGCAGATCGAGCCCGCCGGCGCGGTGGATCAGCCCCAGCTCGCGGCCCTGATCGCGCGCCCGCTCCAGATCGCCGGCGCGCAGAAAGCCCAGATCGGCCTGCCGCGCGGCGCCGCGCCGGATCGCTTGCGCCGGCGTCGCCAGCTTCTCGGCCGACAGCGCGCCCTGATAGGCCTTGCGTTCGCTCACCCCGCTCTTGGGAAAGCAGGCGCGGGAGCGGGTGTTATAGGTGAAGGCGGTACAGCGGCCATTGGCCGAGCAGGCGTTCAGGCAGCTGGGCAGATCGGTGTCGAACAGCGCGTCGAGGTCCGAGCCGTAGAAATCCATGTCGCTGGTCACGACATAGCGAAACTCAGGCACCGCCTGCTGGGCCGCGGCCATGGCCCCCCAGAGCACAGCAAACACCAGGCCCACAACCGCGCGCGAAATCCGTTCCATGAAATCTCTCCATCCTATGGCCATAGGGTCGCAGGACAGCCGCGGCTTTGCAACGATTCCCCGCCCGTCTCTCTGCCCGTCCGACGCAACGGGCCGGGATCGGCAAAGCGGGGTCAGCAGAGAGAGATTTTCAGCCGGATCAGCCCTTTGGTCAGCCTGCCGCTTGGGACGTGCCGGCGTCATAGGGGCAGACGAAAACCGGCTTGTCCGCCTCGGACAGATCGGGCCGGTAGACATAGCCGCCGGTGTCGAACTCGCAAAGCGCCGCCGGATCGGTCAGCCGGCGCTGGATGATGAACCGCGCCATCGCGCCGCGTGCCCGCTTGGCGTAGAAGCTGACGATCTTCGGCGCGCCGTCCTTGTCCTCCATGAACACCGGCGTGATCACCCGCGGCTTCAGCGCGGCCCGATCGACGGCGCCGAAATATTCCTGGCTGGCGCAATTGACCAGAACATCGGTCCCCAAGACCTCCGCCTGCTCATTCAGCGCCCGGGAAATCCGGTCGCCCCACCAGTCGTAGAGCGATTTGCCCCGCGGCGTCTTCAGCCGGCTGCCCATCTCCAGCCGATAGGGCTGGATCGCGTCGCGCGGCCGCAGCACGCCGTAAAGACCGGACAGAATCCGCAGATGATCCTGCGCCCAATCCATCTCCTCGGCGTCCAGCGAGGCCGCCTCCAGCCCCTGATAGGTATCCCCGGCAAAGGCCAGCGCCGCCGGGCGGGTCTCAGCCGCCTCCGGCGCATCCGAGAACGCCCGGAACCGGTCGCGGTTCAGCTTCGCCAGATCGGCGCTGATCTTCATCAGCTTCTGCAGATCCTCGGCGCTCAGCCCGCGCGCCACCTCGGCCAGCTCTGCCGCATCCCCGGCGAACACCGGCGCCGTCGTCGCCATATCGCGGTCCTGCCAATCCAGCTTCTTCGCCGGCGAGATCACCACCAACATATTCTGTCTCCCAGATGTGTCTTTGCCCTGATCTAGCCCGCGTCGCGCAGCACGTCCAGAAATGCCGGGCCGAACCGTTCCGCCCGCCGCTCGCCCAAGAGCCGCGCCAGCGCCGCCTCGTCGCGCGGCCGCATCTGCGCCAGCTTGGCCAGCTCCGCCGCCGAACAGCTCATCGGCTTGTCGATGCCGCCTGCGCCCCGGGTCAGCTCTGCCTGCGCCTCCAGCAGCCGGTCATAGAGGCTGCCGGCCTCGCGCCCGGCCAGCTTGCGGCGGGCCGGATGCGCCTCGGCCACCTCGCCGTTGATCACCTCGAGGAATTCGGCGCCGTAGCGTTCCAGCTTCTTGGCACCCACCCCGCTGATCCGCGCCATCTGGTCCAGACTGGCGGGCCGGGTCTCGGCCATCTCGATCAGGGTGCGGTCGGGGAAGATCACATAGGCCGGCACCTTGGCGGCCTCGGCCAGCGCCCGCCGCTTGGCCTTGAGCGCCGACAGCAGCGGCGCATCCTCGTCCGAGACCAGCGCCCTGACCGCCGGCCGCCGCTCGGCCGCGCGGCGCAGCGCGTCCTTGCGCAGGGTGATCGCCGCCTCGCCGCGCAGGATCGGCAGCGCGGCGTCGGTCATCTTCAGCGCGCCATGGCGTTCGGGATCGGGCCGCACCAGATCGCGGCCCATCATCTGGCGGAAGATCGCGGACCATTGCCGCTTGTCATAATCCTTGCCGACCCCGTAGGTCGGCAGCCGGTCATGGCCACGCTCGCGGATGCGGTCGGTCCCGTTGCCGATCAGGATATCGGTCAGATGGCCGGCGCCGAACCATTCCTCGGTCCGCAGGATGGCCGACAGCGCCATGCGCACCGGGGTGGTGGCGTCGAACAGCTCGGGCGGCGTCTCGCACAGATCGCAATTGCCGCAAGGTTCGGACTCCTCGCCGAAATAGGCCAGCAGCGCCTGCCGCCGGCAGCCCAGCGCCTCGGCCAGACCCAGCAGCGAATTCAGCCGTGCATGATCCGCCGCCCGCCGCTCCGGCGGCGCCAGCCCCTCGTCGATCTGGGTGCGGCGCAGGCGGATGTCGTCGGGGCCGTAGAGCGTCATGGTCTCCGCCGGCGCCCCGTCGCGCCCGGCGCGGCCGATCTCCTGATAATAGGCCTCGATCGACTTGGGCAGATCGGCATGCGCCACCCAGCGGATGTCCGGCTTGTCGATGCCCATGCCGAAGGCAACGGTGGCCACCACGATCAGCCCGTCCTCGCGGGCGAACCGGGTCTCGACTCCGCGGCGGTCCTCCGCCTCCATGCCGCCGTGATAGTGACAGGCGCTGTGGCCGTCGTCGCGCAGCGCCTGCGCCAGCGCCTCGGTCTTGGCCCTTGTGCCGCAATAGACGATGCCCGAGCTGCCACGCCGCGCGGCGGCGAAATCGAGGATCTGCTTGCGCGGGCTGTCCTTGGCGGCAAAGGCCAGATGGATGTTCGGCCGGTCGAAACCGCGCAGGAAGCGGCGCGGCTCGCCACCGTCGAACAGCTTCTGGACGATCTCCTCCTGGGTCTCGGCGTCCGCGGTGGCGGTGAAGGCCGCCAGCGGCACGTCCAGCGCGCGGCGCAGATCGCCGATGCGCAGGTAATCGGGGCGGAAATCATGGCCCCACTGGCTGACGCAATGCGCCTCGTCGACCGCGATCAGGCTGACGCCGATCCGCCGCAGCATCCCCAGCGCCGCGCCCGAGGCCAGCCGCTCGGGCGCCATGTAGAGCAGCTTCAGCCGCCCGGCCTCCAGCCCCTCCCAGACCGCGTCGGTCTCCTCCTGGGTGTTGCCAGAGGTCAGCGCGCCGGCCTCGACGCCGGCCTCCTGCAGCCCGCGCACCTGATCGCGCATCAGGGCGATCAGCGGCGAGATCACCACGGTGACCCCCTCGCGCAGCAGCGCCGGCAGCTGGAAGCACAGCGACTTGCCGCCCCCCGTGGGCATGATCGCCAGCACGTTCTCGCCCGCGGTCACCGCATCCACGATCTCCTCCTGCCCGGGGCGGAAGGATTCGAATCCGAAGACATCGCGCAACAGCGGGGAGGGGCCGGGCATTCAGAAAGCCTCGTGTAAGATTTTATCTATCTGCTCTGAAGGTGCAGTTTCCCACACTAAGAATCGGTGAACAAGACCACCCCGCCCCTGATTGTGTCAGGGTGGCGAGGCGCCGCGCCCCGGTCTTCCTCTCGCTCCCGAGGGCCGCCCCCGACAGAGGCGCGCCGACAGGGTCGGTCAGTAGAACACAGCGATATTGTTCTGCAGCACGATCCGCAGGGCGATGATGGCGAAGAAGGCCACCAGCGGCGCCAGGTCGAGCCCGCCCATCGGCGGCAGCAGGCGACGGATCGGGCCATAGACCGGCTCAAGGACCCGGTTCAGGCCGTACCAGATCTGTGCCACCAGCTGCTGGCGCATGTTCAGCACCTGAAAGTTGATCAGCCAGCTCATGATCACATGGGCGATGATGAAGAACTGCGCGATATCGAGGATCAGCATCAGGATTTGGAACAGCGACTGCATCGGTTTTTCCCTTTCAGACCGTCCCTGACCTAAGCGTGGCGGGACCAAAGGGCAAGGCCCGGGACACCGCCCCGTACCGACAGGACACAGCGCCGCCTCACCCGGCGGAAAAATCGGCGCCGGGGCGGCGGTCGCGCTTGCCACTGCCCCGCTTCCCCGGTCATATCGGGACGCAGTGTTGGGGACGAACATGACAGGCATTTCGACCGGGAAGCGGATCTGGGGCTGGTTTTTCTTCGACTGGGCCAGCCAGCCCTACAACACGCTGCTGATGACCTTCATCTTCGCCCCCTACATGAAGGAGCTGATGGGCGACGGCAGCGCGGCACAATCGGCCTGGGGCTTCGGCATCGGGGCGGCCGGCGTGGTGATCGCGGTGCTGGCGCCGGTGCTGGGGGCGATGGCGGATCTGTCGGGCAACCGGCTGCGCTGGATCTGGTTGTTTTCTGCCCTCTACGTGATCGGCGCCGCGGGGCTGTGGCTGGCGGCACCGGGGGATTTCAACCTGACGCTGGTGCTGACGCTCTTTGCCATCGGCATGATCGGGATGGAATTCGCCACCATCTTCACCAACTCCATGCTGCCCGACCTCGGCAACCGCGAGGAGATCGGCCGCATTTCCGGCAACGGCTGGGCCTTCGGCTATGTCGGCGGGCTGATCGCGCTGGTGCTGATGCTGGGCTTCTTCGCCGAGAGCGCCGCCACCGGCAAGACCTTCCTCGGGCTGGCGCCGGCGCTGGGTCTGGACCCCGCGCTGCGCGAGGGCACCCGGTTCGTCGGACCGCTGACCGCGATCTGGTACGCGGTCTTCATGATCCCCTTCTTCCTGTGGGTGCGCGACCCGGCGCCGCGCCGGGCGTCGCGCGGCGCGGTCTTCGCCGCCCTCGGCGATGTCGCGCGCACGGTGCGCGGCCTGCCGCGCCGGCCGTCGCTGTTTGCCTATCTGGCCTCGTCGATGTTCTACCGCGATGCGCTGAACGGCATGTATGTCTTCGGCGGCATCTACGCCGCCGGCGTGCTGAACTGGTCGGTGGTCGACACCGGCGTCTTCGGCATCCTGGCGATCATCTCTGGCGCGATCTTCGCCTGGCTCGGCGGTCGCCTGGACCAGCGCTATGGCCCCAAGCCGGTGATCACCGCCTGCATCCTGCTGCTGACCCTGGTGGCCATCGGCATCGTCTTCGTCAGCCCCACCCGGGTGTTCGGGATGGCGGTGCCCGAAAGCTCGGCCCTGCCCGACATCGTCTTCTATGTCTTCGGCGCGGTGATCGGCGCGGCGGGCGGCGTGATCCAGGCGGCCAGCCGGACCATGATGGTGCGCCAGGCCGATCCCCGGAGGATGACCGAGGCCTTCGGCCTCTATGCGCTGGCGGGCAAGGCGACCTCTTTCCTGGCGCCGCTGGCCATCGGCGTGGCAACCCTGCTCAGCGACAGCCAGCAAACCGGCGTAACCCCGCTCATCGCCCTTTTCCTGATCGGGCTGATCCTGCTACGCTGGGTCAAATACGAAGGAGACGCCCCGGTATGACCCGCCCGATCGCCTGGTTCAGCCTGATCCTGTGTCTGACGCTGGGTCCGATGCTGACCGCGCCCGCGGCGATGGCCGAGCCGCTGGCCAAACAGCTGTTCGGCGCCAAGACCACCCCCTCGCAACAGCGCCCGGCCCCCTTTGGCAGCTATGCCAAGGGCTGTATGGCCGGCGCCGTCCAGCTGCCCGAG
This sequence comes from Pseudodonghicola sp., assembly GCA_050177915.1. Taxonomy (GTDB): domain Bacteria; phylum Pseudomonadota; class Alphaproteobacteria; order Rhodobacterales; family Rhodobacteraceae; genus Pseudodonghicola. The sequence goes on from JBFXGQ010000024.1 coordinate 6,325, forward strand.
ACCGGCCCCACCTGGCAGGCCATGCGGCTGAGCCGGAACCGCAACTGGGGCCAGCCCGGCACCGTCGCCTTCGTCGAACAGCTCAGCGCCTTTGCCGCCACCCTGCCGGGGTGGAAGGGGCTCTATATCGGCGACATGAGCCAGCCGCGCGGCGGGCCGATGACCTCGGGGCACGCCAGCCACCAGATCGGGCTGGACATCGACGTCTGGATGCTGCCGCCCGACCGGCTGGACCTGAGCCGGCAGGCGCGCGAAAAGATCTCCTCCACCTCGATGCAGAAGGCCAAGGGCGCCTATGTGAACGACCAGTGGAGCCCGGCGCATCACGCCCTGCTGCGCGCCGCCGCGCAGGACCCACGCGTCGCCCGCATCTTCGTGTTTCCCGGCGCCAAGGTGCAGATGTGCAAGGACGAGAAGGGCGACCGCAGCTGGCTGCGCAAGGTCCGGCCCTGGTGGGGGCATCACTATCACTTCCACGTCCGGCTGACCTGCCCGCAGGGCGCACGCGGCTGCGTCGATCAGGACCCGCCGCCGCGCGGCGACGGCTGTGCCGATGCGGAGAAATGGGTGAACGACATCCTGAACCCGCCGCCGCCCAAGCCGCGCGACCCCAATGCCGCACCGCCGAAGAAACGCCGCGAATACGTGCTGGCCGATCTGCCCAAGCAATGCGTCTCGGTCCTGCGCTCGCAGTAATCGCGCTGCTCGGCGTCGGCTGCGATCCCCGGGGGGGCGCCGGCATCGGCACCGCACGCCTGCTCGCCGCCTACGAATGGCGCGGCGAACAGAACTGGTTCGGCGGTTTTTCGGCGCTGGAGATGGCCGATGACGGCGCCAGCGCGGTCGTGCTGAGCGACCGGGCGCTGCTGGTCGAGGTGCGGGTGAGCCGCGACGCCGACGGCCGCATCGCCGCGGTGACGCCGCTGCGGCACTGGCGCCTGAGCTCCAGCACCGGCAGGCCGCTGGCCGGACCGCTGGCGGATTCCGAGGGGCTGGTGGTGGCGCCCGACGGCGCGCTCTATATCTCCTTCGAAGGGGTGCACCGGGTCGCCCGCTATGCCCGGCCCGGCGCACCGGCGCAGGTGCTGAACGACCCCGACGTGTTTCGCGGCCTGCCCGGCAACGGCTCGCTCGAAGGGTTGGCGATCGACGCGCGCGGGCGGCTCTATACCCTGCCCGAATCGGGCCGCGACGCCCATGGCGACATCCCGGTCTATCGCTACGACGCGGCCGGCGGCTGGCGCGTGGTCTTCAGCCTGCCCGCCCGCGGCCGCTTCCTGCCGGTGGGCGCCGATTTCGGCCCCGACGGCCGGCTCTATGTGCTTGAGCGCGCGGTGGGCCTGCTGGGCTTCCGCAGCCGGCTGCGGCGCTGGACCATCACCGAGACCGGAACCGGCCCCAGCGCCGGGCAGGAGGAGACCCTGCTGCGCACCGGCCCCGGCACCCATGACAACCTCGAAGGGCTGTCGGTCTGGCGCGACGGCGCCGGGAGGCTGCGCGCCACCATGGTGTCGGACGACAACTTCTTTGCGCTGCAGCGCACCGAACTGGTCGAATACGCCCTGCCGGAATAGCTTGCGCCGCGGCCCGCGACCGGCTATGGACCCCTGCCCGCCCGCAACGGGGCGGGACAAGTCGCCGCAACCTTGTCAAAACGGGCATCAGACATGAACCGCTCTTACCTTCCTGGCATCCTTGCCATGGCCGCCATCGTGGTGGCCTCCAACATCCTCGTCCAGTTCCTGTTCGGCCAATGGCTGACCTGGGGCGCCTTCACCTATCCCTTCGCCTTCCTGGTCACCGATGTGATGAACCGCGTCTATGGCGCCGGCCCGGCCCGCCGGGTGGTGCTGGCCGGCTTCGTCGTCGGCGTCGCCTGTTCGCTGATCGGCACCCGGATCATCGGCGAATTCGGCCCGCTGGTCACCCTGCGCATCGCGCTCGGCTCGGGCGCCGCCTATCTGGCCGCGCAACTGCTCGACGTCGCCATCTTCTCGGCCCTGCGCGAGGGGCGCTGGTGGCGGGCCCCGCTGGCCTCGACACTGGTCGGCTCCTCGGTCGATACCGCGCTGTTCTTCTCGATCGCCTTCTCGGCGCAGCTGATCTGGATCGACCCGGCCAACGACGTCGCCTGGGCGAACGAGGCGCTGCCGCTGCTGGGCGGCGGGCCGCTGGTGCCGCTCTGGGCGTCGCTCGCCACCGCCGACTGGCTGGTGAAACTGTCGCTGGCGCTGGTGGCGCTGCTGCCGTTTCGCCTGATCGTTGCACAATTGGTGGCCCGCCGCACCGCCGCGTGACGATTTTATTTGGCGATCCGGCTTTGCTGTGGCACCCTGATGATAACGGTAACAGCCAAGCAAAGGAGGTGATCCAGTGTCGAGAAAGGTATTGGAGCGAGGTGTCGGGACAGCGCGGGGGGCGGCCAGCTAAGGCAACCCTAGGCGGAGACCCCGCCCGCGTGGATTGGTCGACGATCTAACCGACCCCACCTCCGAAGCTTTCGAAAGGGCTGCGCCACGCGCAGCCCTTTTTCGTACCGGCCCGAACCGCTACTGTGCCGCCATGCTGCGTATCACCGAAGACATCTCCATCGCCGACTGGGAGCTGAGCGAACAGTTCATCCGTGCCTCCGGCCCGGGCGGGCAGAACGTGAACAAGGTCTCCACCGCGGTCGAGCTGCGGTTCGAGGCGGCGCGCTCGCCGGCGCTGAGCCCGGCGGTCAAGGCGCGGCTGAAACGGCTGGCCGGCCGGCGCTGGACCACCGAGGGCGCCATCGTGCTGCAATGCGACGAGACCCGCAGCCAGTCGCGCAACCGCGAGATCGTGCGCGAGCGGCTGGCCGAGCTGGTCCGCCAGGCGCTGGTCGCCCCCAAGCGCCGCATCGCCACCAAGCCCACCAAGGGCTCGATCCGCCGCCGGATCACCGCCAAGAAGGCCCGCGGCGAGGTCAAGGCGCTGCGCGGTCGGGTCGACGAAGAGTGATCCCGTATCGCGCTTGTGCCCCCCGGGGCACGGACCTAATGTCCGCGCCAGATCCGATTGGACAAGAGGAACCGCTATGAGACTCAAGGGAAAAACCGCCATCGTGACCGGCGGCGCATCGGGCTTCGGCGCCGGTATCGTGCGCAAGTTCGTCGCTGAGGGCGCCCGCGTGATGATCGCCGACATCAATGGCGAGGCCGCCGCCGCCATGGCCGCCGAGATCGGCGAGGCCACCCTGGCCCAGACCGTCGACGTCTCCAGCGCCGCCTCCGTCATCGCCATGGCCGAGGCCGCGCTGGCCGCCTTCGGCCAGGTCGACATCCTGGTCAACAACGCCGGCGTCACCCATCTGCCCACCCCGCTGGACGAGGTGAGCGAGGCCGATTTCGACCGCGTGTTCAACGTGAACATGAAATCGGTCTACCTGACCGCCCGCGCCCTGGTGCCGCATATGAAGCAGCGCGGCACCGGCGCGATCCTCAACGTCGCCTCGACCGCCGGCGTGTCGCCGCGGCCGAACCTGAACTGGTACAACGCCTCCAAGGGCTGGATGATCACCGCCACCCGCACCATGGCGGTGGAACTGGCGCCCAAGGGCATCCGGGTCAACGCGATCAACCCGGTGGCCGGCGACACGCCGCTGCTGAAGTCCTTCATGGGCGAGGATACCCCGGAGATGCGCGCCAAGTTCCTCTCCACCATCCCGATCGGCCGGTTCTCGACGCCCGAGGACATGGGCAACGCCGCCTGCTTCCTCTGCTCGGACGAGGCCAGCATGATCACCGGCGTGGCGATGGAAGTCGACGGCGGCCGCTGTATCTGAGCCCGCGCGCGTATGCGCGCAAGACTGAGCCCGCGCGCGTATGCGCGCAAAACTAAGCCCGCGCGCCGCAGGCGCGCCAAACAAAAGGTGTCGCCCCCCGCAGGGGGCGGCCGCTGAGCTGAAATCCGGAGGTTTCCCATGCGTCCCGGCCCTCGCAACCTGATCACCGACGTGCCCGGCCTCAAGGTCGGCAACGCGCAGGACGATGCGCTCAAGTCCGGCACCACGGTGCTGACCGCCGATGCCCCCTTCACCGCCTCGGTGCATGTGATGGGCGGCGCGCCGGGCAGCAAGGAGACCGACCTGCTCGCCCCCGACAAATCGGTCGCCGCGATCGACGCGCTGGTGCTGTCGGGCGGCTCGGCCTACGGGCTCGACGCCTGTTCGGGGGTGATGGACGCGCTGCGCGCCGCCGGGCGCGGCTTTCGCCTCGGGCCGGCGGTGATCCCGCTGGTGCCCGGCGCGATCATCTTCGACCTGCTCAACGGCGGCCGCAAGGACTGGGCGGAGAACCCCTATCGCGCGCTCGGCCGCGCCGCCTTCGACGCCGCGGCCGAGGAGTTCGGCATCGGCACCATTGGCGCCGGCACCGGGGCGCTGACCGCGATGGTCAAGGGCGGCCTCGGCTCGGCCTCCTTCGTGCTGGAGGATGGCATCACCGTGGGCGCGCTGGTCGCCGCCAACCCGATGGGCAGCGTCACCACCCCGGGCGACCGGCATTTCTGGGCCGCCCCCTTCGAGGTCGACGGCGAATTCGGCGGCCTGGGCCCCGATCCCGCCAGCGGGCTGGGCCGGGTGCTGGACAGCCGCAAGCTGCAGGCGATGCTGGAGCGCGCCTGGGACCAGGCGCAGGGCGAGGAGCGCGCCAACACCACCATCGCCATCGTCGCCACCGACGCCGCGCTGACCAAGGCGCAGTGCCAGCGCATGGCCACCGCCGCCCATGACGGCATCGCCCGCGCCTGCGTGCCGGCGCATTCCCCCAGCGACGGCGATCTGGTCTTCGCGCTGACCACCGGCGCCCGGCCGCTGTACGCGCCGGAGCGCGACCTGTCCCGCATCGGCCATGCCGCCGCGCTCTGCCTGGCGCGCGCCATCGCCCGCGCGGTCCACGCCGCCACCCCGGCGCCCGACGACCTGCTGCCCTGCTGGTCGCAGACCGCGGGCTGAGCCCGGCGCGCTCCGGCTGCCGTGGCCGTTGCGCCCGCGTCGCAACCGCGCGGCGCGGCAATCTGTCGATTGACTCCCGGCAACACGCTCTACCTATTGGCCACAGCCAAATCCAAGGAGAGGACGCCATGAACCGCCTGATTGCGACCGCGCTCGTTGCCCTGATCGCCGCACCCGCCCTGGCCGACGACGATGTCGAAAAGGGCGAAAAGCTCTTCGGCAAGTGCAAGGCCTGCCATTCGATCGTCACCGACAGCGGCGAGACCATCGTCAAGGGCGGCCGCACCGGCCCGAACCTCTACGGCGTGATCGGCCGTCAGGCCGGCACCTATCCCGACTTCAAGTATGGCGCCGATATCGTCGCCGCCGGCGCCGCCGGCCTGGTCTGGGACAAGGATGCCTTCCTTGAATATGTCAGCGACCCGCGCAAGTTCCTGCAGCACCATCTGGACGACAAGAAGGCCAAGACGCAGATGAGCTTCAAGCTGCCGAAAGGCGGCGAAGAGGTCTATGCCTATCTCGCCAGCCTCGCCCCGGCCCCGGACGCGGCGCCCGCCGAGGCAACCGAAGCGGCCCCGGCCGAAGGCACCGCCAGCGAATAAGCGCCCCGCAGCCGGCGCATCCAGGCCGCGGCCCGCCGGGCTGCGGCCTTTCGCGTGATTGCGGCGGCGGCGCGCGGCGACTATCTAGGTCCGGTCGCTGCCGCCGGCGCGGCCCACCGTGCGCCGGGAACCAGCCCGGCCAGATCCCGTTCAACAGCCGAGTGTCCCATGATCCGCCCCCGTTTCCGTCCCCTCACCCTCCGCCGCGCGGCGCCAAGGCGCGAGGTCCGGGCATGAGCATCCAGATCCCGGCCTGGGTCGACGGCAAGCTGATGCCGGTGGACAAGCTGGCGGCGCATCTGCAGGGGCTGCGCCACAAGGCGGTGTCGGTCTTTGTCGTGCGCGGCACCCTGATCCTGCTGCAACGCCGGGCGATGGGGAAATATCACACCCCGGGGCTCTGGGCGAACACCTGCTGCACCCATCCCCATTGGGGCGAGGAGCCCAGCCTCTGCGCCGTCCGCCGTCTGGAGGAGGAGATGGGGATCACCGGCCTCTATCCCGAATTCCGCCACCGGCTGGAATACCGCGCCGATGTCGGCAACGGCATGATCGAGCATGAGGAGGTCGATGTCTTCCTCGCCCATGCCCATCGCGACATCGACCTCGCCCCCGACAGCCGCGAGGTGATGGAAACCCGCTGGATCGACTATCACGACCTGCTGGCCGAGGTCGCCCGCCATCCGGACCGCTTCACCCCCTGGCTGAAGATCTATCTCGAGACCCATGCCGACCGGATCTTCGGCCCCGGCCTGATGCTGGCCGCCCGCAGCTGAACCGGCACGCCGGCGCGCAGAAGACTTGCGCAAAGCCTTCGGGGCTGGTTGATAACCGGCAACGACCGGAGGAGCTTTCATGACCATTCTCATCGCCGGGGCCGGCATCGCCGGGCTCAGCCTCGGGCTGACGCTGCATCAGATCGGCCTGCCGTTCCGCATCTATGAATCCGCGCCCGAGATCCGGCCGCTCGGGGTGGGGATCAACCTGCAACCGAACGCCGTGCGCGAGCTGTTCGATCTGGGGCTGGAGGCCGAGCTGGACGCCATCGGCGTGAAGACCCGGCAGCTCGGCTTCTACTCCAAGCTCGGCAAACCGATCTGGGAGGAGCCGCGCGGCCTGCGCGCGGGCTATGCCTGGCCGCAATATTCGGTGCATCGCGGCCAGTTGCAGATGATGCTCTATCGCGCGCTGGTCGAACGGGCCGGGGCCGATTGCATCGTCACCGGCGCCCGCGCGACCGGGTTCGAGACCGGCCCCGAGGGCGCCGTGCTGCGGCTGGAGGATGGCGCGCGGGTGGCGGGCGATCTGATCGTCGCCGCCGACGGCATCCATTCGGCGCTGCGGGCGCAGATGTACCCCGACGAGGGCGCGCCGATCTGGGACGGCCGCATCCTGTGGCGGGCGACCACCCGGGCGCCCGATTTCAAGGGTGGCGGCACCATGGTGATGATCGGCCACGACAGCCTGCGCGCGGTGGCCTATCCGATCTGGGACCCCGACCCGGAAACCGGGCTGACGACGATCAACTGGATCGCCGAGAAACGCTTCGACCCCAGCGACGACTGGCGGCGCGAGGATTGGAACCGCGCCGCGAAGATCGAGGAATTCCTGCCCGATTTCGACAGCTGGCGGTTCGGCTGGATCGACCTGCCGCAGCTGATCACCGGCGCCGATCAGGTGTTCGAATACCCGATGGTCGACCGCGACCCGCTGCCGCGCTGGACCGATGGCCGGGTGAGCCTGATGGGCGATGCGGCGCATCCGACCTATCCGGTCGGCTCGAACGGCGCCAGCCAGGCCATCGTCGACGCCCGGGTGATCGGCGCCTGCCTGCTGGAGCACGGGGCGACGGCGGCGGCGCTGGAGGCCTATGAGGCGCAGATCCGGCCGCTGACCACTGCGGTGGGTCTGGCCAACCGCAAGGGTGGCGGCCCGGACGCGGTGCTGCAGATGGTCGAGGATCTCTGCGGTGGCGATTTCGAACAGATCGACGATGTGATCCCCACCGCCGATCTGGCCGCCCATGCCGCCAAGTTCAAATCCATCGCCGGGTTTTCCATTGCCGAGCTGAACGCCAAGCCGCCGATCATCCCGGCGGGGGCGCAGGCAGGCAAGGCGTCCAGCTGACCGCGGGGGGCCCCTGCCCCCCTAGAACGCCATCGCCGCCGCCACCGCGCGTTGCCACCGCCTATAGGCCGTAGCGCGCTCGGCCGCGGCCATCTCGGGGGTGAAGCGGCGGTCCAGCGCCCAGTTGGCGGCGAACTCCGCCATGCCGGGATAGAGCCCGGCCTGCATGCCGGCCAGCCAGGCGGCGCCCAGCGCGGTGGTCTCCTGCATCACCGGCCGGTCGACCGGGGCGCCGAGGATATCGGCCAGCCCCTGCATGGTGCGGTCGCTGGCGCTCATCCCGCCGTCGACACGCAGCACCATATCGGCCTCGGCCCCCCAGTCGGCGCGCATCGCCTCCCACAGATCGCGGGTCTGGAAGGCGACGCTTTCCAGCGCGGCGCGGGCGAATTCCGCCGGGCCGGAGTTGCGGGTCAGCCCGAATACCGCGCCACGACACTCCGGCGCCCAATAGGGCGCGCCGAGGCCGGTGAAGGCGGGCACCAGCGTCACCCGCTGGGTCGGATCGGCGCGCGCCGCCAGTTCGCCCGATTGCGCCGCGGTCTCGATGATGCCCAGCCCGTCGCGCAGCCATTGCACCGCCGCCCCGGCGACGAAGATCGAGCCCTCCAGCGCATAGGTCCGCTTGCCGTCCAGCTGATAGGCGATGGTGGTCAGCATCCGGTGGGTCGAGGCGACCGGCGTCGCCCCGGTGTTGAGCAGCGCGAAGCAGCCGGTGCCATAGGTCGATTTCATCATGCCGGGCGCGAAACAGGCCTGGCCGATGGTCGCCGCCTGCTGATCGCCGGCGACGCCGCGGATCGGCACCGCGGCGCCCAGCACCTGCGGATCGGTCAGGCCGAAGTCGGCGGCGCTGTCGCGCACCTCGGGCAGCATCGCCATCGGCACGTCGAGCAGCTCGCAGATCTCGGTGCACCAGTCGCCCTTGTGGATGTCGAACAGCAGGGTGCGCGCTGCATTGGTGGCGTCGGTCGCATGCACCCGCCCGCCGGTCAGCCGCCAGATCAGGAATGTGTCGATGGTGCCGAACAGCAGCTCTCCCCGCGCCGCGCGCGCCCGCGCCCCGGGCAGGGTGTCGAGCAGCCATTTGACCTTGGTGCCGGAAAAATAGGGGTCGATCCTGAGCCCGGTGCGCGCCGAGATCGTCGCCTCCAGCCCGGCCTGTTCCAGCGCCTCGCACAGCGGCGCGGTGCGGCGGTCCTGCCAGACGATTGCGTTATGGATGGGCGCGCCGGTGGCGCGGTCCCAGACCACGGTGGTCTCGCGCTGGTTGGTGATGCCGATGCCGGCGATCTCCTCGCCGGTCACGCCGTTTTCGTTCATCACCGTGCGGCAGACCTGCACGGTGGCGGCCCAGATCTCCTCCGGGTCATGTTCGACCCAGCCGTCCTGCGGATAGATCTGGGTGAATTCCAGCTGCGCGGTGCTGACCGGCTGCATCGCCGCGTCGAACAGGATCGCACGGGTCGATGTGGTGCCCTGGTCGATGGCCAGAATGAAGCTCATGCGCGTCCCTCCCCCGGAGTTTGTGGCAGAGTATCAGCCCGGCCCGCCTGCGCCAGCCCGCATCGCGGGCCGGCGGGCGCCCTGTCAGGTCGCGGCCGGGGTCACCGCCACGTTGTCGATCAGCCGCACGCCGTCCATCCAGGCCGCCGCGAACAGCCGCGCCGGACAATCGGCATGATCCAGCGCCGCGAGCCCGGCGGTGCTGCGCAGCTCGAAATATTCGACCTCGCCAAAGCCCGCCTCGGCCAGACGGGCGCGCGCCCGCGCCTCCAGCGGGTGGAACCGGCTGCCCTGCGCCAACTCCTCGGCCACGTCGCGCAGGACGGGATAGAGCCGGGCGGCCTTCTCCAGCCCCTCGGGCGTGAGCCGCAGGTTGCGCGACGACAGCGCCAGGCCCGAGGCCTCGCGCACCGTCGGGCAGGCCACCACCTCGATCGGGATATCCAGATCGCGGGCCATGCGGCGGACCACCAGCAGCTGCTGGAAATCCTTCTCGCCGAAATAGGCACGGTCGGCGCCGGTCTGCAGGAAGATCTTGGAGACCACGGTGGCGACCCCGTCGAAATGCCCCGGCCGGTGCGCGCCACAGAGCACGTCGGTCAGCCCGCTGACCGAAACGCCGGTGGCGAACCCCTCGGGATAGACCTGATCGACATCGGGCGCATAGACCGCATCGACGCCATAGGGGGCAAGCTTTGCCGCATCCTCATGTTCGGTGCGTGGGTAGTTCGCCAGATCCTCGGGGTTGTTGAACTGCTTGGGGTTCACGAAGATCCAGACGATGACCCGGTCGCATTGCGCCTTGGCGGTCTCGACCAGCGACATATGGCCGGCATGCAGCGCGCCCATGGTGGGCACCACGCCGATGCTTTCGCCGGCGGCCTTCCAGCCGGCGGTCAGGGCGCGGATCTCGGCCAGTTTGCGGATGATCGGTGCGGTCATTTGCGGCCCCCTTTGACCTGGTCGGCAAAGACATGTTCCGGCCCCGGAAAGCGGCGCGCGCGCACCTCGGCGGCATACTCCGCGATGGCGGCCCCGGCCTGGGTGGCCAGATCGGCGTAACGCTTGACGAACTTCGGCTTGAACTCGGCAAACAGCCCCAGCATGTCGTCCACCACCAGCACCTGCCCGTCGCATCCCGCAGAGGCGCCGATGCCGATGGTCGGGATCGCAATCTCGGCGGTGATCCGGTCGGCGAGGCTGGCCGGGATCTTTTCCAGCACCACGGCAAAGGCGCCGGCCTCGGCCACGGCGCGGGCATCGGCCAGTACCGCCTCGGCCTGATCGTCGCGGCCCTGCACCTTGTAGCCGCCCAGCGTGTTGACCGATTGCGGCGTCAGCCCGATATGCGCCATCACCGGGATGCCGCGGGCGACCAGAAAGGCGATGGTCTCGGCCATATGCCGCCCGCCTTCCAGCTTGACCGCGCCGGCGCCGGTTTCCGCCATCAGCCGCGCGGCGTTGCGGAACGCCTGCTGCGGACCTTCCTCGTAGCTGCCGAAGGGCATGTCGACCACCATCAGCGCATGGCTCAGCCCCCGGGCCACCGCCTGCGCGTGCAGGATCATCATCTCCATGGTCACGCCAAGAGTCGAGGGCAGCCCGTGCAGCACCATGCCGACGCTGTCGCCGACCAGGACGAAATCGCACTGTTCGTCCATCAGCCGGGCCATCGGAGTGGTATAGCAGGTCAGACTGACCAGCGGGTCGCCGCCCTTGCGGGCACGAATATCCCCGGCGGTCACGGCCGAGGTGATGGTGGTTGCGCTCATGGTCCTCCCAACTTTCCACAAGGCCGCAGGCGGGACCCGCCCAGGCGGCAGAGTTGCGGGGAGATACCAACCCCCGGGTCAATCTTCCAGACTGGTTGCGCCAACATTCCCTTGATTGCCGGCGAGGTTACAGGAAGACTTCGCCCATGCTTTCCGGCCCGGGCCGGATGGACCAAATGGGAGATTTTTCATGAAGCTTTTCCGTATGACGCGCGGCCTGGCCTCGGTGCTGGCACTTGGCACGGCGCTGGGGGCGGGGCAGGCGATCGCCGCCGACATCACCGTCGCCATGCAGCTGGAGCCGCCGCATCTGGACCCGACCAGCGCCGCCGCCGGCGCCATCGACTCGGTGCTTTATGCCAATGTGTTCGAAGGGCTGACCCGCTTCATGGGCGACGGCTCGGTCGTGCCGGGGCTGGCCGAGAGCTGGGAGATCTCCGAGGACGGCACCACCTATACCTTCCATCTGCATGACGGGGTGAAGTTCCACGACGGCACCACGATGGACGCCGAGGATGTGAAATTCAGCCTCGACCGCGCCCGGGCCGAGGACAGCGCCAATGCGCAAAAGGCGCTGTTTGCCGGCATCACCGATGTGACCGTGGTGGACCCGCTGACCGTCAAGGTGACGCTGGAGGCGCCCAACGGCAGCTTCCTGTTCAACATGGCCTGGGGCGATGCGGTGATCGTCGCGCCCGAGAACCTGCCGATGTTCGAGGCCGATCCGCGGTTCCAGGTCCTGGTCGGCTCGACCAGATCG
>JBFXGQ010000025.1:0-17983 GCA_050177915.1 Pseudodonghicola sp.
GGCCGACCGCAAGGCCCGCGCCATCGAGATGCTGGAGCGGGAGCATATCCCCGATCCCGGCTCGGCCTATAACGCCTATCCGCACCAGATCTCGGGCGGGCAGCGGCAGCGGGTGATGATCGCCATGGCGCTGGCGCTGTCGCCGCGGCTGATCATCGCCGACGAGCCCACCACCGCGCTCGACGTGACCACCCAGCTGCAGATCCTGCGGCTGATCCGCGAGCTGCAGGAGCAGGAGGGGGCGGGGGTCCTGTTCATCACCCACGACTTCGGCGTGGTGGCCGAGATCGCCGACAAGGTCGCCGTGCTGTGCAAGGGCGAGCTGGTCGAGCAGGGGCCGGCGGCCGAGGTGCTGAACAACCCGCAGCACGCCTATACCCGGGCGCTGATCGCCTCGATCCCGGCGCTGACCCCGCCGGAGCCGCGCGATTTCACCGGTGCGCCGGTGGTGCTGGAGGCCAGGGGGCTGGTCAAGACCTTTGCCGCCCGCGGCGGGCTGATGAGCGGCAAGCGCAAGGCGGTGAAGGCGGTCAAGGATCTGTCCTTCGTGCTGCGCCGGGGCGAGACACTGGGCGTGGTCGGCGAAAGCGGCTCGGGCAAGACCACGGTGTCGCGCATCGTCACCCGGCTGCTCGACTCCGACGCCGGTTCGGTCACGGTGGGCGACACCGACCTGCTGGCCTGCTCGCCGCGCCAGCTGCGGGCGATGCGCCAGCAGATCCAGATGGTGTTCCAGGACCCGATGGCCTCGCTCAACCCGCGCAAGCGGGTCGAGGATCTGATCGCCCAGGGCCCCATCGTGCATGGCGCCAACCCGAAGGAGGCCCGCGCCAAGGCCCGCAAGCTGCTGGAGCTGGTCGAGCTGTCGCCGGCCGCCGCCAGCCGGTTCCCGCATGAATTCTCCGGCGGCCAGCGCCAGCGCATCGGCATCGCCCGCGCCCTGGCGATGGAGCCCCGGGTGATCGTCGCGGACGAGCCGGTCTCGGCGCTCGACGTCTCGGTGCAGGCGCAGGTGCTCAGGCTGCTGGCCGATCTGCGCGACCGGCTCGACCTGTCGCTGCTCTTCGTGACCCACGACCTGCGCGTCGCGGCCCAGCTCTGCGACCGGCTGATCGTGATGCAGAAGGGCGAGATCGTCGAGACCGGCGTCACCGCCGAGATCTTCGCCGATCCGCAACACCCCTATACCCGCAAGCTGCTCGACTCGATCCCCGGGCGGGGCTGGACGCCACCGGTGATCCGCCCCGACGCGGCCTGACAGAAAGTGAAGATGAATGAGTTTGCAATTCGAAGACATCCGCCACGCCCTGATCGGCGAGGGCGTGGCGATCCCGGGGCCGTTCGGCCCGCGGGCGCTGATCTATACCGATTACGTGGCCTCCGGCCGGTCGCTCGATTTCATCGAGGAGACGATCCGCACCCAGGTGCTGCCGTTCTACGGCAACACCCATACCGAGACCTCCTTCACCGGCCGCCGCACCACCGAGCTGCGCGAACTGGCGCGCGACGCGGTGCGTGAAGGCGTCGGCGCCGATGACGGCCATGCGGTGATCTTCACCGGCGCCGGCACCACGGCGGCCGCCGACAAGCTGGTGCGCGCGCTGCAACTGGGCGGCGCGGCGGGCCGGCTCGGCCCCGATGCGGTGGTGCTGGTGGGCCCCTACGAGCATCACTCCAACGATCTGCCCTGGCGCGAGAGCGGCGCGCAGCTGGTGCGGATCCCGCTGGATGAGGCCGGCGGCATCTGCCTGACCACGCTGAAGGCCGCGCTTGCGGCGCACCGCGACGCGCCGCTGATCGTCGGCGCCTTCTCGGCGGCCTCGAACGTCACCGGCGTGCGCACCGACATCCGCGCGGTGGCCCGGGCGCTGCATGCGGTGGGCGGCTGGTGCGTGATCGATTTCGCCGCCGCCGCGCCCTATATCGCGGTCTGCATGGCGGAAAGCGCCCCGGGCGCGGGCGACCGGATCGATGCGGCCTTCCTGTCGCCGCACAAGTTTCCCGGTGGCCCCGGCGCCTCGGGCATCCTGATCGCCGACCGCCGGTTGCTGAGCACCGCGCGCCCCACCGTGGTGGGCGGCGGCACGGTGTCCTTCGTGACGCCGGAGGATCACCGCTATGTCGGCTCGATCGAAGCGCGGGAGGAGGCTGGCACCCCCTCCATCGTCGAGAACATCCGCGCCGGCATGGTGCTGGCGCTGAAGACCGATCTGGGCGCCGAGGCGATCGAGGCGCGCGAGGGCCAGCTGGCCCGGCGGCTGGAACAGGCGCTGTCGGGCGTGCCGGGGATCGAGCTGTTGGGCCCGCGCAACGCGCCGCGGCTCGGCATCTTCTCGTTCAACATCCGGGTCGGGCAGCGCTATCTGCACCACGGCTTCGTGGTGGCGCTGCTCAACGACCTGTTCGGCATCCAGGCGCGCGGCGGCTGTTCCTGCGCCGGCCCCTACGGCCATGCGCTGCTGCGGATCGACATGCCGAAATCGCGCCGCCATTCCGACGCGGTGGACCGCGGTCTCAGCGTGATGCGGCCGGGCTGGGTGCGGCTGGGGGTCAATTACTTCTTCACCGAGGAGGATGTGGACCGCATCGCCCGGGCGCTGGAGTTCATCGCGCGCGAGGGCGCCGGCCTGCTGCCGCTCTACGAGCTCGACGCCGGCGAAAGCCTGTGGCGGGCCCGTCGCCCGATGGCGGAGGATGCGCCGGAGCGGCTCTCCGACCTCTGGACCCGGGCTGCGGCGCCGGCGCCCGAGACGCCCGATTTCGACACCTGCCTGGCCGAGGCGCGCAGCCTTGCGCAGGACGGGCGGGCGCAGGCGGCGCAGGCCGTCGCGGTGCAGTTCGATGCCGCTGACGAGGAGCTGCGCTGGTTCTGGCTGCCGCAGGAGGCCGCCGAGGCCGCGCATACCCCTACCGAGATGGAGGACCCGGCATGAGCCGCAAGGTCACTTTCCCGCCGTCGATCTGGGCCGCGACCGCGCCCGAACGGGTCACCGCGCCGCGGCTCGAGGGCGATATCGAGGCCGACACCGTGGTCATCGGCGGCGGCTTTTCCGGCCTGTCGGCGGCGCTGCATCTGGCCCGCGAGGGGCGCGAGGTGGTCCTGCTCGAAGGCCAGGCGGTGGGCTGGGGCGCCTCGGGGCGCAACAACGGCCAGGTGATCCCGACGCTGACCTCGGCCGAGCCCGACGCCTGGGTCGCCCGCCATGGCGACACCGGCCGCCGCTTTGCCGAGCTGATCGGCCAGAGCGCCGCGACCACCTTCGACATCATCCGCCGCGAGGGCATCGACGCCGAGGCCGAACAGGCCGGCTGGTTCCAGCCGGCGCATTCGCCCGGCCGGGTGAAGCTGAGCGCCAGGCGGGTCGAGGCCTGGCGCCGCTTCGGGCTGGAGGTCGATCTGCTGGACCGCGCCGCCACCACCGCGCTGCTGGGCTCCGATTTCTGGTATGGCGGCATGTTGGCGCCCTCCGGCGGGCATATCAACCCGTTGGCGCTGGCGCGCGGCCTGGCCGACGCGGTGGAGCGTCACGGTGGCAGGATCTTTGAGCAAAGCCCGGTGCAGCGGTTCGAGCGGGTGGGCAGCGAATGGGTCGCCATGACCCATCACGGCCGGGTGCGGGCGCGGGCGCTGATCCTGGCGACCAACGCCTATACCGGCGAGCTGGCGCCGCATCTGGCCTCGAAACTGGCGCGGTCGATCGTGCCGGTGCTGTCCTGGCAGATGGCGACCCAGCCGGTTTCCGACAATCTGCGCGCCAGGATTCTGCCCGGGCGGCAGGCGGTGTCGGACACCCGCGGCGATCTGCGTTTCTTCCGCTATGACGCCCGCAACCGGCTGATCACCGGCGGCGCGGTGATGGGTAGCTGGAAGGTAGCCGAACGGGTCCGCGCCAAGGCTGCCCGCAATCTGGGCGAGGCCTTCCCCGATCTCGGCGTGCCGGAGATGACCCATGTCTGGTCCGGCTTCATCGGCATGAACTGGGACCGTTTCCCGCGCGTCCATTCGCTGGGCCCCGACGGCTGGGCCTGGGTCGGCTGCAACGGCCGTGGCGTGGCTCTGGGCACCGCGCTGGGGCGCGAGATCGCCCGCGCCGTGGCCGGCGAGGACCCGCGCGGGCTGGCCCTGCCGGTGACCGAACCGCATCCCTTCCCGTTCCACGCCATCGTGCGCCGGGTTGCCCCCACCTACCTTGCCTGGCTGCGCCGCAAGGATCTTGTCGAACCCAAACTCTGAACAGGTAACACCATGACAGATCTTCCCATTCTGGAACTCCGTCGGATCGAGGCGACGATCCTCAAGCATGTCTTCGACGTCATCGTGGAACGCTCCGGCCGGGCGGAGGCCGAAGCGGTGATCGGCGAGACCTGCTCGCGCTCGGCCATCGAGCAGGGCAAGGCGATGGCCGCCGGGCTGGACCATCCGGCGACGCTGGAGGATTTCGCCGCGATCCAGCCGAACTGGACCCGCGAGGACGCGTTGCAGATCGAGGTGCTGGAGGCGAGTTCCGAGAAGATGGACTTCAACGTCACCCGCTGCCGCTATGCCGAGATGTACCGCGACATGGGGCTGGGCGATATCGGCCATCTGCTGTCGTGCAACCGCGACGGCGATTTCTGCATCGGCTACAACTCGGATATCGAGATGACCCGCACCCAGACCATCATGAAGGGCGCCAGCCATTGCGATTTCCGCTACCGCATGAAGACGCAGGAGGCCTGAGCCATGGCGATCGAGAACTGGGTGTCGCGCGAGCTGGACGAACTGGTGGAGTTCCGCCACGACCTGCACCGCAATCCCGAACTGCTCTATGAGGTCGGCCGCACCGCCGGCAAGGTCGCCGAGGCGCTGCGCGCCGCCGGCGTCGACGAGGTGCACGAAGGCATCGGCCGCACCGGCGTGGTGGGGGTGATCCGTGGCCGCAGCACCCGGTCGGGCCGCTGCATCGGGCTGCGCGCCGATATGGACGCGCTGCCGATCGAGGAGGAGACCGGCAAGCCCTGGGCCTCGACCGTGGCGGGTAAGATGCACGCCTGCGGCCATGACGGCCATACCACCATGCTGCTGGGCGCGGCGAAGCATCTGGCCGAAAGCCGCGCCTTCGACGGCACGGTGATCGTGATCTTTCAGCCGGCCGAGGAGGGCGGCGCCGGCGCCCGCGCGATGATCGAGGACGGGTTGTTTGCGAAATGGCCCTGCAACGAGGTCTACGGCATGCACAACCGCCCGAACCTGCCGCTGGGCCAGTTCACCATCGCGCCGGGGCCGATCATGGGATCGGTCGACGCGGTGGAGATCACGGTCTCTGGGCGGGGCGGCCATGCGGCGCAGCCGCATAACGCCATCGACCCGATGCCGGCGACGGCGGCGGTGATCCAGGCGGTGCAGACGCTCACGGCGCGCACCATCGACCCGTTCGACGCCTCGGTGATCTCGCTCTGCACCATCGAGGGCGGCAATGCCTTCAACGTCATCCCGCAGGAGGTGAAGATCACCGGCACCGTGCGCACCCTGTGCGAGGAGGTCCGCGACCATATCGAGACCCGGCTGGCGACGCTGGTTGCCTCGGTGGCGGCGGGCTTCGGCTGCACCGGCACGCTGGTCTATACCCGCCACTATCCGGTGACGGTGAACCACGCGGCCGAGACCGAGCTGGCCGCCGAGGCCGCCCGCGCCGTGGCGGGGGCCGAGAATGTCTTCACCGACATGCCGCCGACCCTGGGGGGAGAGGATTTCTCCTTCATGCTGAACGAGGTGCCGGGCGCGATGATCAATGTCGGCAACGGTCCCTCGGCGCAGCTGCACAACCCGGCCTATGACTTCAACGACGAGGTGATCGGCTGGGGCTGTTCCTACTGGACCGAACTGGTGCGCCAGCGCCTGCCGGGCTGATCCGGGCGGCCCGACCACTGACAGTAGCGGCCCGCCGGTCACCGGCGGGCCGCGGTCGCATCAGCTGAGGTGATGCACCTCCTGCAGCGCATAGACCGGGGTGTCGATCCCCTCCATCCGCGCCTTGAGCTGCAGCGCCAGATAGAGCGAATAGTGCCGCGACTGGTGCAGGTTGCCGCCGT
The DNA here is from genome assembly GCA_050177915.1 of Pseudodonghicola sp. GTDB lineage: Bacteria > Pseudomonadota > Alphaproteobacteria > Rhodobacterales > Rhodobacteraceae > Pseudodonghicola. Next base: position 6,073 of record JBFXGQ010000025.1, read on the forward strand.
GGAACCACAGGTTCTGCTGCTGCGTCGGCTTCCACATGTTGCGCTGCTCGCCCTCCCAGGGGCCGGGGTCCTTGGTGGTGTCCGAGCCGAGGCCCCAGCATTTGCCCACCTTGTCGGCGACCTCCTGGCCGATCAGGTCCGCCGCCCAGCCGTTCATGCTGCCGTAGCCGGTGGCATAGACGATCAGATCGGCCGGCAGTTTCTCGCCGCTGTCCAGCACGACGCCGTCCTCGGTGATCTCGGCGACCTGACCGTGGGCCAGCTTGATCTCGCCATCGATGATCAGCTGGCTGGCGCCGACGTCGATGTAATAGCCCGAGCCGCGGCGCAGGTATTTCATGAACAACCCCGATCCGTCGTCGCCCCAGTCGAGCTGGAAGCCGGCCTTTTCCAGCCCGGCATAGAACTCGGCGTCGCGCTCCTTCATCTGCTCGTAAAGCGGGATCTGGAATTCGTGCAGGATGCGATAGGGCAGCGAGGCAAAGATCAGATCGGCCTTTTCGGTGGTGACGCCGTTACGCACCGCCTGCTCGGAATAAAGCGCGCCCAGGCCGATATCCATCAGCGTGTCGGATTTCACGATATGGGTGGAGCTGCGCTGGACCATGGTCACATCTGCCCCGTGCTCCCACAGCGCGGCGCAGATGTCATGGGCCGAGTTGTTGGAGCCGATCACCACGCATTTCTTGCCGGCATAGGCGTCCGGGCCGGGGTGCTGCGAGGAATGCTGCTGATCGCCCTTGAACGTTTCCATGCCGGGGAAATTCGGGATATTCGGCTTGCCCGACATGCCGGTGGCCAGCACCAGTTGCTTGGGTCGCAGCACCACCTCCTCGCCGTTGCGATCGACCACCACGGTCCAGTCCTGACTGTCCGCGTTATACTGCGCCGACTTGCAGCTGGTGCGGGTCCAGTAGTTCAGCTCCATCACCTTGGTGTACATCTCCAGCCAGTCGCCGATCTTGTCCTTCGGCGCGAACACCGGCCAGGTGTCGGGGAACTTGATATAGGGCAGGTGGTCGTACCAGACCGGGTCATGCAGGCAGAGCGACTTGTACCGCTTGCGCCAGCTGTCGCCGGGGCGGTCGTTCTTCTCGACGATCAGCGTCGGCACGCCCAGCTGGCGCAGCCGTGCCCCCAGCGCGATGCCGCCCTGGCCGCCGCCGACGATCAGGCAATAGGGCTGGGTGTCATAGCCGAGCTCGGCCACCTCCTTCTCGCGCTCCTCCGCCCAGGACAGGCGGTTCCTGCCGGCGCCATGCTTGGCCCCCAGCGGACGGTCGAAGCCCTTGGGCTCTTCGAACCCCTTCAGTTCCTGCATGGTGGTCAGCAGGGTCCAGATCTTGCCGTCCTTCAGCCGCAGCAGGCCGTAGCCGCGCGCCACATCGGTTTCGAACCGGATCCAGGCGGTGGTGACGCCGCCCTCCTCGGCGGGGATCTCGCCCTCGGCCAGCGCCCAGTTGCGCGGCCTGGTGGTGGCGAGCTGATGGCGCAACATGTCGGCCACCTGGTCCTTGCCCTCGACGGTCTTCAGGTTCCAGGTGAAGGCGACCAGGTCGCGCCAGTAGCAGTCGTCCTGGAACATCCCGGTCGCGGCGGCGATATCGCCCCGTTCCAGCGCCGCGCCGAAACGGTCCAGAAAGGCCTGCGTCTGGTCGCTCACGGTTGAATCAAGCATCGGTTCTCCTCCCTTGGCTTTCTTCTGCCCCGGCAGGCTGCCAAAGGGCGGGGTGCCGAGGCCACGGTTTTCTGCGGGCAGGGGCGGTGGCAGGCGGTTTTCCCGCCCCCTCGGTTGCGCGCGCAACGGCGCGCAACGGGCCGCAACCGGACCCGCCGGCAGACCTAATGCGGCGGCGTCAGCCCCGCCTTGCGCACCCGGCGCAGAATGGTCGAGCGGTTGACGCCCAGCCGGCGGGCGGCCTGCGCCATGTTCCAGCCACAGGCATCCAGCACCGCCTCAAGATCGGTCTCGGCCCGCCGCGCCGGCCCGCCGCAGACCGGCGGCGGCGGCAGGTCGGGCAGGTCGATCACCTCGCCCTCGACCAGCGCGCAGGCGGTGGCCAGCGTGCTTTCCAGCTCGCGGATATTGCCGGGCCAGTCACGCCCCATCAGCTCGGCCCGCGCCGCCGGCGACAGCCGCATCTCGCGGCCGGGCTGGCGCCGCAGCAGCCGGTCCAGCAGCCAGCCCAGATCCTGCCGGTGGCGCAGCGGCGGCAGCGCCAGCGTGGCGCCGGCGAGGCGGAAGAACAGATCGGGCCGCAGCCCCCGGGCGGCCTCGGCCGGTGCGCCGCGGCAGGAGGCGATCGCCCGCAGCCCGCCGTGGCGGTCGAGCAGCGCCAGCAGCGCCGCCTGCGCCTGCGCGCCCAGATCCTCGACGCCGCGCAGGAACAGGGTGCCGCCCGGCCCGCCGGCCTTCTCGGCCAGCGCCTCGATCCGCCCGGGGCGAAGGCCGGCGCAGGTCAGGCTGAGAAAGGCGCGCCCGGGCGGGCCGCAGACATGGATCGCGCGGGCCAGCCGTTCCTTGCCGGTGCCGGTCTCGCCACAGATCAGCAGCGGCACCTTGGTCGGCGCCAGCCGGGCGGCGCGGTCGAGCTGGAGATCGAGCGCCGGATCGTGCCCGGCGACCCCGGCCAGCGCGCCCTGGCGCGCGTCCCGGGCGGCGGGCAGCGGGCTGCGCGGCCGGTGCGGCGCCAGCGCATGGCCGAACAGCTGCCGCCCGTCCTTCAGCCGCAGCACCCGTTCCTCGGTCGGGCGGCCGCGCATCAGGTCGGGCAGATCGTCGATCCCGAGCTCGATCAGCGTGTCGATCCGGGCGCCGATCAGCCCGTCCTCGCTGTCGGGCGCCAGTGCCGCGCGGGCGCCATGGGTCATGCCGACGACCCGGCCCGCGCCGTCCAGCGCCACCGCCGCCTCCGGGTCGACCTCAAGGAAATCCGGGCTGGTCGAGAACCGCAGCACCCAGTCGCTGCGGCTGAGCGCCATCAGATTGGCCATCTCCACCCGCCGGGCGGCGGCCTGCACCAGCGACAGCGCCAGGTTCTGGCTGGGCTTCGGCCCGCGCGAGCGCAGCAGCGAGATGTCGAGCACCGCGGTGAGCTGGCCGCAGCTGTCGTAGATCGGTGCGGCGGTGCAGGACAGCGGCGTATGCGCCAGGCCGAAATGGTCGTCCTGATGGATCGTCACCGCCTCGCCGGTGACCAGGCAAGAGCCCACCGCGCAGGTGCCGGCCAGATCCTCGGACCAGTCGGAACCGAGGTAGAGACCGGCGGTGCGCAGCTCCTCCTCGAACCGGGGATCGCCGAAGTAATCGACGCAGACGCCCTTGGCGTCGGCCAGCAGCAGCACGTAGTTCTGCCCCGCCACCTGCCGGAACAGCCCCTGCAGCCCCGAGCGCGCGGTGGCGATCAGCCGTTCCGACCGTTCGCGGTGCTGGCGCAGCTCGGCCGCGGTAACGATATGGGCCGGATCGGGCCGCGCCGGGTCGAGCCCGTAGGCTTCGACGCAGCGCCGCCAGCTCTCGGCCACCACCCCGTCGCGCCCGGTCTGATGGCCGCGCAGCACGCGGTCGATCTCCCGCACATGGTCGATGTCGCTCATACCGTCCTCCCTCGGTCAAGCCGGGGGATGGTATCAGCTTCGGGCGCGTCGATGAAGCCGCCGCGCGCGGGCGGGCGGCGGGGCGCCTGCGGGGCGGCTGCGCGGCTCAGCCCAGACGCTCGGCCAGATAGGCGACGGCAAGGCCGGGGGTGGCGATCCGGGGGTAGTCGAGCTCGGGAATATCGACGCCCAGATCGCGGTGCAGCGCGGCCACCAGGTTCAGGATATCCATGGAGTCGAGCTCCAGATCCTGCTGCAGGTGGTCGTCGTCGGACACCGCGGCGGCATCCAGATCCGGGGCGACCTGGGTCAGCGCGGTCAGAAAGGCGGTGCGGATCTGATCTTTGGTCATGGCGCCTCGTAGCTGCGGAGTTCGGTTGCGATATCCTCGATGAAGCGGGCCACCTGGCGGCCGTCGGCGACGCGGTGATCGGCCGAGACGGTGAGGGTGACGACCTGGCGCGGCACCACCGCATCGCCGACCACCCAGGGGCGGCGCTGCGGCGCGCCGATGCCGACGATGGCGACCTGCGGCGGGAAGATCACCGCGCTCATCGCCTCCGCTCCGGTGTCGCCGAGGGCGGAGACGGTGATGGTGCCCCCGGTGATCTCGGAGCTTCTGAGCCGCCCGGCGCGGGCCCGGGCCACCAGATCGCGCATCCCTGCCATGGTCTGCTCCGGCGTCATCGTCTCGGCGCCGATCAGCGCAGGCACCACCAGCCCGCCGCCGCGCAGGGCGACGACCAGACCGGGGTTGACCCGGTCGGCGCGCTGGAAACGGCCGTTCTCGTAGCGGCCGTTCAGCACCTTGGCGCGTGCCGCCGCCAGCGCCACCGCATGCAGCAGCAGCGCCCCCAGCAGCAGCCGGCGCTCCGGCGGGACGGTGGCGTTATGGGCGGCAAGCCAGTCCTGGACCGGCTGAATGTCGAGGGTCTGGGTGAGGTAGAAATGCGGGATCTCGCGTTTCGAGCGGGTCATCGCGGCGGCGATCGCCTGGTGCATCTCGGCCGCAGGTTGGGGTTGCGCGGCGGGGGCGGCGCGCTCGACATCGGCCAGAACCACCACGCCGCCGGGGCCGCTGCCGGTGAGGAGGGCCAGATCGAGCCCCAGCTCGGCTGCGCGCCGTCGCGCCGCCGGCGAGGCTGCGACAGCGCCCCGCCGGGGCGGGGGCGGGACAGGGGCGGCTGCGGCGGGCGCGACGGTCCCGGGTTCGGCCTCGGGTTCGGCCTCGGGCGGCGGGACGACCTCGCCCTCCGCCAGGATCAGCGCCAGCGGGGTGCCGACGGGCAGCTCCCGCCCCGGCTCGGCCAGCAGCCGCTCGACCCGGCCCTCCTCGAAGCATTCGACCTCGATGGCGCCTTTCTGGGTCTCCACCACCGCCACCACATCGCCGCGCGCCACCCGGTCGCCCGTCGCGATCAGCCATTCGGTCAGCGTGCCGGCTTCCATGTCCGCCCCCAGCGAGGGCATGCGAAACAGTCCCATCAGCCCCGTCCCATCAGCGATTTCGCGGCTGCGACGATCCCCGGCACCTGCGGGATCGCGGCCTCCTCAAGATGCTTGGCGTAGGGGATCGGGACCTCGGCGGAACAGACCCGGCCCACCGGCGCATCGAGCGACCAGAACGCCTGTTCCATGATCCGGGCGGAGATCTCGGCCGCCAGCGACCCCGACCGCCAGCCTTCGTCCACGATCAGCGCCCGCCGGGTCCGGCCGAGCGAGGCCATGATGGTCGCGTCGTCGAGCGTGCGCAGCGTGCGCAGGTCGATCACCTCGGCCTCGATCCCCTCCGCCGCCAGCGCCTCCGCCGCTGCAAGCGTCTTCCACAGCGAGCCGCCATAGGTGATCAGGCTCAGATCGCGCCCCGGCCGCCGGATCGCCGCCCTGGAGATCTCCACCGCGCCGGCCGCGCTGTCGATCTGCCCGGCCATGTTGTAGAGCATCACGTTCTCGAAGATCAGCACCGGGTCGGGGTCCTGCAGCGCGGTCCAGAGCATGCCGCGCGCGTCCTCCACCGTGGCGGGCGCCAGCACCTTGAGCCCCGGGATATGGGCATACCAGCCCTCGAGACTGTGGGAATGTTGCGCCGCCAGCTGCTTGCCGGCGCCGGTGGCCATGCGGATCACCAGCGGCACGCCGAACTGGCCGCCCGACATATGGCGCAGGGTGGCGGCGGTGTTCAGGATCTGGTCCAGTGCCAGCAGGCTGAAATTCACCGTCATCAGTTCGACAATCGGGCGCATGCCGGCCGCCGCCGCGCCGATGCCGGCGCCGGTGAAGCCGGATTCCGACAGCGGCGTGTCGCGGATCCGCGCCTCGCCGAATTCCGCCATCAGCCCCTTGGAGACCGCGTAGCAGCCGCCGTAGGCGCCGACGTCCTCGCCCATCAGGAACACCCGGTCGTCGCGCAGCATCGCGTCGCGGATCGCCTGTTTCATCGCCTCGCGATAGGTGGTCTCGACGGTTTCGCCCGACGGAGCGGCCGGCGCGGGGGCAGGGGCGGCGGCACCATGGACATGCCGGGTCAGATCGGCGACGGGTTCCCACTGGCCGGCCTCGGCAAAGGCCACCGCCGCGGCGATCTCGGCCTCGACCTCGGCCTCGATCCGGTCCACGTCGTCGCTGTGGATCAGCCGGTTTTCCAGCAGCCAGCCCTGGAACCGGACGATCGGCCCCTTGGCGCGCCAGGCCTCGACCTCAGCCTTGTCGCGGTAGAGCTGGGCGTCGAACATCGAATGCGCCCGGAAGCGGTAGGTGCGGCATTCCAGCAGCTGCGGCTGGCCGGTGTCGCGGATGCGGGCCAGCGCCGATCGCGCGGCGGCCTCGACCGCGACCACATCCATGCCGTCCACCACCTCGGCCGCGACGCCATAGCCGGCGGCCTTGGCGTGGATGTCGGTCTGCGCCTCGGTCCGCGCCAGGGCCGAGCCCATGGCATAGCCGTTGTTCTCGCAGACGAAGAGGCAGGGCAGCGACCACAGCGCGGCCAGATTCATGCTCTCGTGAAACTCGCCCTCGGCCACCGCGCCCTCGCCGAAGAAACAGGCGGTCACCCGCTCCTCCGCCCGCATCCGGTCGGCCAGCGCCAGTCCGGCGGCCAGCGGCAGCCCGCCGCCGACGATGGCATTGCCGCCGTAGAAATTCACCGCGGCATCGAAGATATGCATCGAGCCGCCACGGCCGCCCGAGGCGCCCTCGGCCTTGCCGTACATCTCGGCCATCACCCGGTCCATCGGCACCCCGCGCAGCAGCGCGTGACCGTGTTCGCGGTAGGTGGCGACGACGCGATCCTCGGGGCGCAGCAGCGGGATGATGCCGGCGGCGATCGCCTCCTCGCCGTCATAAAGGTGCAGGAAGCCGCGGATCTTTTCCTCGGTATAGAACTCGGCGCATTTGTCCTCGAACCGGCGGATGCGGATCATCTGCTGCAGCAGCTCCAGCACATGGGCGCGGTCGAGATGGGGTTTGTCTGTCTGGCTCATGTCTCGTCCGTCTCCAGCGTGGAAATATCGCCCTCCGGCAGCCCCAGTTCGCGCGCCTTCAACAACCGCCGCATGATCTTGCCCGAGCGGGTCTTGGGCAGGGTGCGGCGAAACACGATCTCGCGCGGGGCGACGGCGGCACCCAGCCGCTTGCGGGCCTGTCCGCGGATGTCGCGCTCCAGCGCCTCCGAGGCGGCATAGCCCGGGTTCAGCGTGACATAGGCCTTGACCACCTCGCCGGCGGTCTCGTCGGGGATGCCGATCACCGCCGCCTCGGCCACCGCCGCATGTTCGATCAGCGCGCTTTCGACCTCGAACGGGCCGATCAGATGGCCCGAGCTCTTGATCAGGTCGTCGGCCCGGCCGACGAACCAGTAGTAGCCGTCGGCATCCCGCAGGGCGAGATCGCCGGTCTGATACCAGCCGTCGCGGAAGCATTTGTCGTAGCGCGCCTGCTCGTGCAGATAGGCCCGCATCATCGACGGCCAGCCGGGCCGCAGCGCCAGTTCGCCGACCTGACCGGGGCCCAGTTCGCGCAGGGCGCCGCCGTCCTGCGCGACGATCCCCGCGCCGATCCCCGGCAGCGGCTTGCCCATCGACCCTGGCCGCACCTGCATCCCCGGCAGATTGGCGATCATGATGCCGCCGGTCTCGGTCTGCCACCAGTCGTCGTGGAACGGCTGGCCGAAGACCTGCTGCGACCAGATCACCGCCTCGGGGTTCAGCGGCTCGCCCACGCTGGCCAGGAAGCGGAGGCGGGAGAAATCATAGGGCGCCGCGGCCCCGGCGCCGGCGCGCATCATCATGCGGATGGCGGTGGGGGCGGAATACCAGATCTCGACCCGCTCGCGTTCGACGATGCCATACCAGCGGTCGAGGTCGAAATCGGCCTCGTCCACGATCATCGTCGCCCGGTTCACCAGCGGCGCGATGATGCCATAGCTGGTGCCGGTGACCCAGCCGGGATCGGCGGTGCACCAGAAGATCCGCCCCGGCCCCAGCCCCAAGGCCAGACGGCCGGAATAGGCGTGATAGGTCACCGCCCCATGCACATGCACCGCCCCCTTGGGCCGGCCGGTGGTGCCGGAGGTGAAATGGATCAGCGCCGGGTCGTCCGCCGTGGTGGCCACCGGGGTGAACGCGGGCGCGGCGGCGGCCAGCGCCGGCCCCAGCGCGACGCAGCCCTCCGGCGCCTCCTCTCCGGTGGTCAGCACCAGCTCGAGCGAGGGCAGCTCATGGCGCCAGGGCGCGATCTTGCGCCGGTAGATCGCCGGGGTGGTGACCAGCACGCGGGCGCCGGCGATCTCCATCCGGGTGCGGATCGGCTCCGGCCCGAAGGCGGAGAACAGCGGGGTGAAGACCGCGCCGGTCTTCAGCGTGCCAAGGGCGGCGGCGTAAAGCTCGGGCACCCGGCCCAACAGCACGAACAGGCTGTCGCCGCGTCCGATGCCATGGGCGCGCAGCACATTGGCGAACCGCGCCGACATCTCGGCCAGATCGGCATAGCTGACCCTCTGCCGCGCCCCCGCCTTGCCGAGCCAGATCAGCGCCGTTTCGGCGCCGTGGCCGTCGTGGACGTGGCGGTCGGCGGCCTCCACGCCGATATTGAGCACGCCGGTCGCGCGGCCTGGGCCGAGCGCGTCCTGCCATGGCGTTGCCTCCGAACCGGTGTCGGGCATCGCAATCTCCTCCCGCCATCAGAGGAACACAGCCGGGGGAGGCGGAATATGATTCAGATCATTTCGCCCGGGAACCGGCGGGCCGGCCCCGCCTTGATGGAGGTCAAGGACGCGGGGGCGCAACGTCGTCACGCTGCGGCGCAGATCCGGATCGTGAGGGGAGGGGAGCCATGAGCGACAGCGAGACCAGCACCGAGACCAGCCTCGTTTCCGTCGGACCGCACCGGCTGGAGGGGATCCTGCGCCGGCCCGCCGATCCGGTCGGGCTGGTGATCTTCGCCCATGGCGCCGGCAGCAGCCACCGCAGCCCGCGCAACAACCATGTGGCCGAGGCGCTGGCCGGGCGTCGCATCGCCACGCTGCTGTTCGATCTGCTGACCGAGGCGGAGGCCGGCGACCGCGCTAATGTCTTCGACATCCCGCTGCTCAGCCGCCGGCTGATCGAGGCGGTGGACTGGGCGGCGCAGCGGCCCGATCTGGCGGCGTTGCCGGTGGGGCTGTTCGGCGCCAGCACGGGGGCGGCGGCGGCGCTGGTCGCGGCGGGCGCGGCGCCCGGGCGCTTCGCCGCGGTGGTGTCGCGCGGCGGCCGGCCGGATCTGGCCGGCGCGGTGCTGCCGGCGGTGCGGGCGCCGGTGCTGCTGATCGTCGGCGGCCATGACGAGGTGGTGATCGACCTCAACGCCGCGGCGGCGCGCCGGCTGGCCTGCCCGCACCGGACCGAGATCGTGCCGGGCGCCACCCATCTGTTCGAGGAGCCGGGCACGCTGGACCGGGTGGTGCAGCTGGCCGGCGACTGGTTCGCCACCCATTTCGCCGGCGGCGGAGAGAGCGTGGGCTAGCCGGCGGCGCCCTTCCCTGACGGCTCAGGCGGTGATCCGCAGGCGCAGCCCGCAGAGCGTCACGCTGTCGTCCGCGACCTCCAGCCCGGCGGCGGCGGCGCGGGACAGCGCCGCGCCGGCCTCGGGGCTGCGCAGGTGCAGGGCGGTGAGGCCGCCGGCGCCGCCCGCGGCGGCGACAAAGCCGATCCGCGCGTTGCGCAGGTGCAGGCCGCCGTCGGGGTCGGGCGCGATGCCAGTCAGCGCGCCCCAGGTGGCGGCGGTCCGTGCCGGGTCCGCGGTGGTCACCTCGATGCCGGCCAGCCGGAACGGGGTGGCGGCGCCGATGGCACCGCCGGCGGCGCTCCAGCAGCCGTCCAGTTCGCCGGCGTGGTCGAAGCTGGTCTCAACGAAGCTTCCGCCGGTATCTGCCGGATTCCATTGCAGAAAGTCGGCGCCGCGATGGGTCAGCTCCCAGGCGATGCGGATCCCCAGCTCGGCGGCCCGGGCGCGGATCGCCGCCTGTTCCTCCCGGGTTTCGGTCTGGGTGATCGCCATATAGCCGCCATCACCGCCCCGGCGGTCGAGGAAGCGTTGCAGCGGCGCCTGCGGGCTGAGCGGGCTGACCAGTTCCAGAAAATCGGTGCCGATCTGGAACAGCCGGTTGCGCACGCCCAGCTGCGCCACGTCCGGATCGCTGTAGCAGGCCGCCACGCCCAGCACGGTTTCCAGCCGCGCGGCGGTCGTCTCAAGATCCCCGGTGGCCAGGCAGATTTGTCTCAAGTGCAGCGGCATGGTCTCTCCTCCCGATGGCTCATGAGGCTTGACATATCCCGGCGTTCAAATTTATGGAACACTAAAGTTCCATTAAATATCCGATGCTGGGGAGGCGCGGAATGTCTGAACCTGATCTGCTGGTCGCGACGGAGGGGGCGGTTGCGACGCTGACCCTGAACCGCCCGTCGATGATGAACGCGCTGAGCCTTGAGATGGCCGAGCGCGGGCTTGCCGCGCTGCGCGCCTTTGCCGAGGATGACGCCATCCGCGTCGTGGTGCTGACCGGCGCCGGCCCGGCCTTTTGCGCCGGTGGCGATGTCGCCCAGATGCAGGCGGCGGTGGACGGCAAGACCGACTATCACCAGACGCTGAAGCAGCAGTATCTGATCCACGAATTCGCCCGGCTGCTGCATGACATGCCCAAGGTGACGGTGGCGGCGATCGACGGTCCGGCCTTCGGCGCCGGCCTGTCTCTGGCGCTGGCGACCGATCTGCGGCTGGCCTCGGACAAGGCAAGCTTCGGCACCGCCTTCGCCTCGGTCGGGCTGGACGGCGATCTGGGCATCAGCTGGACCCTGCCGCGGCTGGTGGGAGAGGCCAAGGCGAAGGAGCTGATGTTCCTGCCCGGCAAGCTGAGCGCGGCGCAGGCCAAGGAACTGGGGCTGGTGAACTTCCTTGTGAAGGCAGAGGATTACGCGACGGAGCTGGCAAAGTTGACCGGCCGCCTTGCCGCCGGGCCGATGAACGCGTTGCGCTTCATCAAGGCGAATATCAACGCCTCTCACGCCGAAGGCCTGGCCGCCACGCTCGACCGCGAGGCGACCAGCCATGTCAGCCTGATGAGCGACGCCGATTTCCACGAAGGGGTGCGGGCCTTTCTGGGCAAGCGCGCACCGGTGTTCCGATGAGCGCGCCCGATCTGGAGGCCTTCCGCGCCGAGGCGCGCGGCTGGATCGCCGAGCATTGCCCGGCCTCGGTCCGCAACCCGCTGTTGGGGGAGGAGGCGCGCTATCAGGGCGGGCCGAACTTCCCCTTCACCAATGACGAGCACCGGCAATGGTTCGAGGCCTGTCGCGATCGCGGCTGGACCGCGCCGGACTGGGCGCGCGAGTACGGCGGTGGCGGCTATTCCCCGGCCGAGGCGGCGGTGATCTGGGACGAGATGCGCCGCGTCGATGCGATCCGGCCGCTGAATGGCACCGGCCTGTCGATGGCGGGCCCCGCCATCCTGCAGTTCGGCAGCGAGGAGGTGAAGCGCCGCTTCCTGCCGATGATCGCCAGTGGAGAGACCTGCTGGTGCCAGGGTTTCAGCGAACCCGACGCCGGATCCGATCTGGCCGGGCTCAAGACCCGGGCGGTGTCTGATGGCGATGATTACATCATCAACGGGTCCAAGATCTGGACCACCTTCGCGCATCGCTCGGACTGGATGTTCGGGCTGGTGCGCACCGATCCCAGCGTCAAGCAGCGCGGCATCACCTTCCTGCTGATCGACATGAAAACGCCGGGGATCGAGGTGCGGCCGATCCGCATGATCAACGGTCACTCGGTGTTCAACGAG